>JACFNJ010000396.1 GCA_019454865.1 Bacteroidia bacterium | reverse complement strand
GCAAACTCTCAATGCAGCTGTGGTTTTGGTGTATAATTTTCCATCATCCACTAAAATGAATGAGTCGAGTTTTTTAAAAGAATCATCTGCAGATGATAAAATTTCTTGCGCTCGTTCACTTTGAATTGGAGCAAATTTAAAAACAGAATTTTTATCTCTTTTAATTACAAAATTGACACTCGAATTGCAAAAATTGCAAACACCATCAAATAAGATAATTTTTTCGGCATTCATACCTCAAAATTAGAGAAAACTCACCATAAATGCAGGAAAAGAAAGGTAGAGAGGATTCATTTCAATCGCTTATTGAGCCACATAATAAAAATAAGCATCAAAATAATTACAATTAATATTTCAAAAATTAATGCTACAGTAATAGCAGCAGAGGAATATTCCTTATGTAAAGTTTTAGCCCAAATGCCAAATACCATTGTAGCAATTCCTAAAATGATTGCAATCCATGTAATATATTTTTTCATATTGGAAAACGTGTTTCGGTAGTATAAAAGTAATTATACTCAAAAAAAACAAACAGTTTCTTTTGGTACAAAATCATATAATTCAATTTGATTTTTTACACTAACATAGTCACCGGATTTTCTAAAAATGTTTTTAGCGTTTGTAGGAAAGCCGCTCCCACAGCACCATCTACACTTCTATGATCACAACTTAAAGTCACTTTCATAAAATTGGATACACCAAATCCATCACCTTTCTTTACTACTACTTCTTTGATTTTACCAACAGCTAAGATCGCGCTATCAGGCGGATTGATGATAGCAGTAAATTCTTCGATATCCATCATTCCTAAATTAGAAATGGTGAAAGTATTACCACTAAATTCTTCAGGTTGTAATTTTTTATTTTTAGCTTTTTCGTATAATTCTTTAGCGTCAGCCGCAATTTGAGAAAGCGATTTTTGATCGGCAAACCGAATTACCGGAACGATCAAACCCTCAGCCACAGCCACTGCTGAGCCAATATGAATGTGTTTATTTTGACGAATAAAATCTCCCATCCA
>JACFNJ010000123.1 GCA_019454865.1 Bacteroidia bacterium | reverse complement strand
CCCATAAGCTTCACATCTTTACGAAGCATATTTCGATACACATTTAAATTATGTACCATTGCGTTGAGGTTTATTTCAAAAACGGTTTCGTGTACTTTTTTCTCTAAACAAGCTGAGATGCGTTCAAACTCAAATTTTCTGGCACCTTTAACTAATATTATTTGGTTTTGAAATTGAAAAGTTTTCAATTGCTCCAAAAATATTTTTGTTTCGGAATAGAATTTACTCCCTTTAGGAAACAATGCCTTGTATTTGGTTATCGCCTCACCTATTCCTATAAAATTATCAATATTGCGTTGCTTAATAATGGATGCTATATCTTGGTAAAGCTTATTTTCATTAATTCCACTTTGCAATAAATCGCTAAGTATTACTACTTTTTTATACCCTGCACTTTGTTGCTCCATAAAATCTAAGGCTATTTGCAAGGCATTAATATCGGCATTATAGCTATCGTTTATTATTACGCAATTATTAAACCCTTCTTTTAATTGCATTCTCATTTCAATAGAATGCAACTCCTCAAACCGTTTTAGCACATCTGTACTAACTCTATTAATTGCCAATAAAAAAGCAAAACAAGTACAGGCATTCATTATACTTGCTTCATCTACAAATGGGATATTTATACTTAACGTTTGCGAGCCTTTTCGGGTTGAAATAGTTGAGTACTGATACTTATGTTCAACATCAAAATTATACGTTGCATCATTCCCGTTTTTGCTCCAACTAATAATATTTAATTCGGGATTTTTATTTACAGCTAATTTAGTTACACCTTGCGTTAATAGCTTTTGATCTGTACAAAATACAAGCATTTTTGATTTTGCAAACAGTTGCAATTTTTGCTCTAATTTTTCTTCTAAGTTTTTAAACCCTTCATCATGTGCACCACCTAAAAAAGTAAACACTCCAATATCTGGATTAATTATTTTTTGGAGCAATTCCATCTCGTCCGTTTTTGAAACACCGGCTTCAAATAATCCCAATTGATGTTGTTCATTCATCCCCCAAATACTTAACGGAACTCCTACTTGTGAGTTAAAACTTTTTGGATTCCGAATAATATTTAAGTCCTCTTTAAGTAAAGTATATAACCATTCTTTAACAATAGTTTTACCATTACTACCCGTTATTCCCACAACCGGACATTTGAATTGATTACGATGAAATGCTGCTATGGATTGTAATGCATTCAAACTGTTTTTAACCACAACACAATTCATTTCTTTTTCGGCAAAATCATCCGGCAAATACTCAACTATAAAGCAACGAACACCTGCATTATATGCCTCTGTTAAATAATTGTGTCCATTGTTGCGCACGCCATTTATAGCAATGAAAACAGACGACTCCGGATAAATTATTTTTCGCGTATCAATTAGTAAGTGTTCAATAAAAAAGGATGAATTATCAGACAACTCTTTTTTTATCTCTCCGGAAACAATATCTGCTATTTGATGAAATGAGTATGCCATTGTATAATACTTGTATTGGTCAAATTTACACTTACTTATTTAATGCCGCAAACACATTCCATCCACAACTTATTCATACCTTTTTGTACTTTTCTTTTGATTAATAAATAATCCGGTGGCTGAAATAAATAAGAATAATGCCATTATTAAATATGCCCATATTATTTGATTGGAAACAGCAAAAAACGAACTCGAAAATAGAAATATAAACAACGACCGCAATATAATATTACACATATTAAAAACACTGTTTACTCTTCCCATTAGCTCGTTAGGAATGTGATGAAACAAATACGTTAATCGTAACACACGAATACCTGCATTAGAAAATCCAAACAAAACACATACCGTATAAATTATCCATACTTTACTTCCTAAAAAAGCCCATAAAAAAATAAAACCGGATAAAACTGTTAAAATAATTACTGCCCGCTCTGTTTTATTCGAATCAAAAATTTTATTAATCCATAATCCTGCTGCTAATGCTCCAACAGCATATACGCCATCTGCTATGGCAAAGGTATTTCCTTTAGCATGCAAATGGTTATTAATATAAGCAGGAAGTACCGCATGAATTTCAACCAAAACCATTGCAAAAACACTATAACTTAATAGACCAAACCACAACACGTTGGTATTATTTTTTAAATACGAGAAACCTTGTTTCAATCGTATAAGAATCGGTTCGTGTTTTACATGTAATTTTTGTGGCGTATATTTAATAAATGAAATAAATATTGCGGCTAAAAAGTACGTAATTGCATTTAACAAAAATATTTCCCAAATATTCCAACGCTGAAATGATAAAGAAAAAGTGGAGAAAGGAAGCTGAATAGTAAAACCTTCTAACATTATAGCAGCAATTCCACCGGATAATATACTCATGCTTTGCCCAACTACTTCAATATTTGCATTTACTTTACTGTAATTCTTTGCATCACTTATTTCTTGCCCAAATGCATATAAAGTTGGATAATGAATATTATAGTTAAGCATAGTAATTGCAAATACAGCAACAATTAAAAAATCTTGCAAATAGCCTTGCCAAAAACCAATTAAAGCGATTATTAATAATAACACACCACATACCAAACTATTACCCATAAAATTAGTTTTTCTGCTGTATTTATCTACTAAGGTTCCTGCATATAAACCAAAAAATAAAACTGCAATTGTTATTAATCCATAAGCGGTATTAAAATAAGAAGTATTAGTTGCAAAATACCATGGAATTGCAAGCATACTAATACCTTGAGCAAAACTGCTTATTCCATTTGCAGTAAATAATATTCGTAAAGCTGTGTTTTTATTCACGCGGCAAATGTAATTTCTGTATCCTGATAAATTCATTTAATTTTACCACGTGAAATCCACCAAAGAAGACAAGAACAAATCCAGCGCATCGATCTTTTTAAAAGCTGCCAACTTTTGTGCATACCAAGAGCGCTCACATAAGGAAGTCTTGCAACGTCTATCAGAATGGGGGATAATGGGATTAAATGCCGGTGAAATTATTACACAATTAATTGAACACAATTACCTAAACGAAGAGCGATTTGCAATTGCTTTTGCCGGTGGTAAGTTCAGAACAAAACATTGGGGAAAAAATAAAATTAAGGCTGAATTGAAACTGCATGATATTAGTGATTATTGCATACAAAAAGCATTAAATGAAATTGAACCAACAGATTATATACATACACTACAAAACGAGTTAGATAAAAAATTTAGCCAAACAAAAGAGAACAATATTTTAAGCAAACGAGCAAAAGTAGCTCGGTATCTTGTTGGAAAAGGATTTGAACCGGAGATAATTTGGCAATTGCTTAAAGAAAAACATTAAACCGAACACCAAAAAATATTTAGAAATTTGAATTATTACAAAACAAAAATTAATGTAAACTTGCAGCATGATACCATTTTCACCACCCCATATTGACCAAAAAATAATAGATGAAGTAACCGACACTTTAAAAAGTGGCTGGCTTACTACAGGACCCAAAACCAAAAGATTTGAAAAAGAAATTACTGCATACTGCAATAATAAAAACACATTATGCCTTAACTCTGCTACAGCCGGACTTGAAATTATGCTTCGCTGGTATGGAGTAAAGGAAGGAGACGAAGTAATAGTACCGGCATATACTTATAGTGCAACTGCTAATGTAATAATGCACTGTGGTGCTACACCGGTTTTTGTAGATGTTAAACAAGATTTTAATATAAACCCCGAAGCAATAAAAAAAGCAATTACACACAAAACAAAAGTGATAATGCCCGTTGATTTTGGCGGTTATCCTTGCGATTACGAGGAAATTAACACCTTAGTTACGTTACCGGAAATAAAAGCACTTTTTAATCCTACTTGTGAGAACCAAAAAACACTCGGTAGAATTATGGTATTGAGTGATGCAGCGCATAGTTTTGGTGCTGTGTATAAAGGCAAAAGAACAGGATCTTTAACCGATGTTACTGTATTTAGCTTTCATGCAGTAAAAAACCTAACAACTGCCGAAGGTGGTGCTGTTGCGCTTAATTTGCCTGTCCCTTTTGATAACGAAGAAATATACAAATATTTATGTATAAAAACTTTGCACGGACAAAACAAAGATGCCTTAGCTAAAACCAAACCCGGTATGTGGCGATACGATATTATTGAAGCCGGTTACAAAATGAACATGACGGATATAATGGCAAGTATAGGCTTGGTTGAAATTGCACGTTACAACGAATTAATTTTACCAAAACGCAAAGCGATTTATGATTTTTATACCAACGCATTTAAGCAACATAGTTGGGCTATAATTCCTGAATACGAAACGACCGATAAAACAAGCTCATACCATGTTTATGCGTTACGAATAAAAGGAATAACCGAAGCACAAAGAGATGCTATTATTGCAGCAATATTTGAAAAACAAGTAAGCGTAAATGTTCATTTTATTCCTGTACCTATGATGAGCTTTTATGTAAAACAAGGATACAATATCTTAAATTACCCAACAGCCTTATCGCATTTCCAATGCGAAATATCCTTGCCGGTTTGGATAGACCTAACTGCCGAACAACTGAAGCAAGTAACCGATGCTGTTATTACATCCGTAAACGAAATTGTTCCTAATATTTAATATCACCATTGAATAACTCCGAAAGAAATGATTAAACGCTTTTTTGATATCATTTTTAGTGGTATAGGTATTTTGTTTCTGCTTCCCATATTTTTTATTTTAGCAATACTTGTAAAATTAGAAAGTAAAGGTCCGATAATTTTTAAACAAATTAGAGTTGGAAAAAACAATGTTGATTTTAAACTTTTTAAATTTAGAAGCATGTATCTGGATGCTGAAAAAAGAGGACAATTAACCGTTGGCATGAAAGACCCACGAATTACCAAGATGGGATACTTTTTACGTAAGTATAAATTAGATGAACTTCCGCAGTTGTTTAATGTTTTTATTGGTGATATGAGTTTGGTAGGCCCAAGACCGGAAGTAAGAAAATATGTTGATTATTATACACCAGAGCAAAAAAAAGTATTAACCGTTAGACCGGGAATTACTGACTATGCTTCCATTAAGTTTATTAATGAAAATGAATTGTTAGCAAAAGCTGAAAATCCGGAAGCATTTTACATCACTGATATCATGCCACAAAAACTAAAATTAAATCTTCAATACATTGAAAACCCAAGCCTATTTAAAGACATCCAATTAATAGTTACAACCTTATTAAAAATTATAACATAGTTTTAATTTTATCGAATTTTACTATACTTGTAAGTTAAACCATAAACCCAATTGAATTCGAAATGGAATTTTTGAAACGAATTTTTCCTGAAACAAGTGCACTGCCAAGGTGGGTAATTTTCTTTATTGATGTTACCATTTGTGCAGTTTCATTTGTTTTTGCAACCTTTTTAAGGTACAACTTTTTTATTGAAACCGCTTTTAGTATAGACTATCTGCGACCTCTCCCATTAGTACTTGCTGTACGTGCTATTTTTATGGTGTTTTTCCATCTATCAAGTGGAATTGTTAGACACACAACAATTCAAGATGCTATCCGTGTTTTTTATACTGTAACAGTAAGCACAACAGCTATCGTATTAATAAATGTAGGATTTTTAGAGTTATATGAAAATGGCACAGCATTAATACCACTATCCATAATTATTCTTGACTATTTTGGCTCAATTTTTTTAATGAGCGGGTTTAGAGTATCAGTAAAAATTTTATATCTATATATTACAAAACCTAAAATTTTAACCTTTAAAAATATAGCCATTTATGGCTCAGGAGATGCTGCTATTACTGCCAAAAGAAAAATAGAACAACATGGTGGAGGCGAATTAAAAGTAGTTGCCTTTTTTGATGATGATTCCAAGCGAAATGGTAAAACACTTGATAATGTAATGGTGTACAACCCATCCAAAGAGTTTGATACTGTATTACAAAAATTAGAAATTGTTGAAATTATAATTAGTGATCAAAACATAAATAGAGCAAAAAAACAAAACCTAATTGAACACTGCTTAAATTACAATATAAAAGTACGTAATGTACCACCAATTGAAAAATGGATTAATGGAGAATTAAGTTATAATCAAATCAAGAATGTAAAAATTGAAGATTTGATAGAGCGCGATACAATAGTATTGGATAAAGGAGCAATTGCTGCACAATTAAAAGATAAAGTTGTAATGGTAACCGGTGCCGCAGGTTCAATAGGAAGTGAGATAGTAAGACAACTGATACAATTTGAACCTACACAACTAATATTAGTTGATAAAAGTGAGGTAAGATTGTATGAAATGGATAATGAATTAAACAGCATACCTCATTTAAAAACAACTAAAAAGGTTAAACTAATAGTTGGTGATATATGTAATATGGAAAGGATGGAATATCTTTTCAAATATTATAAACCAAATATTCTATACCATGCAGCGGCATTTAAGCATGTACCATTAATGGAAGACAACCCCGGAGAAGCTGTATATACAAATGTAAAAGGCACTAAAATCTTAGCGGATTTATCAATAAAATACGATGTAGATAAATTTGTTTTTGTATCAACAGACAAGGCTGTAAATCCCACAAACGTGATGGGTGCATCCAAGCGCATTGCCGAGATTTATGTGCAATCCTTAAATAATTTTTTAGTTGAAACAAATGCTGCTCATACTCGCTTTATAACCACTCGTTTTGGCAATGTACTTGGCAGTAGCGGCTCTGTAATACCACGCTTTAGAAGGCAAATCGAAGAAGGAGGACCAATTACTGTTACTCATCCGGATATAACAAGATATTTTATGACCATACCCGAAGCATGTCAATTAGTATTGGAAGCAGGCAATATGGGTAACGGAGGTGAGATTTATATTTTTGATATGGGAAACTCAATTAAAATAATTGATCTCGCCAAAAAAATGGTAAAACTATCCGGCTTAACATTGGGTCAAGATATTCAAATTGCATTTACCGGATTACGCCCGGGTGAAAAAATTAATGAAGAATTATTAGCAGATCAAGAAAATACGCTCCCCACCTATCATCCCAAAATTTTGATAGCTCAAGTACGATTGTACAATTTTATTAATGTTGTTAAAATCATTGAAGATTTAATTAACTCGTACGAAACACAAGATGACATAACAATTGTTTCAAAAATGAAACAAATTGTGCCTGAGTATAAAAGCAATAATTCAAGATTTGAAAAAATTGATGCACAATTAAGCAAAACTCAAATTAACAAATAGTTAATAGTTAGTTTAAATTTAAGCATATTTCTAAACCCAAATTCGCATTACCTTGTTTAGAAAAACTCTAAATTACATTTTTTTTAAAATACCAATTTTTTTACAAGAATGTGAATATATTTGCGCTCGCACAAAATAGATAATGTGCTTTAAAGCATTAATTCTATTAGTCATTTAAACCTTGAACAATCAAATTGTTATAATGAGATTTTTAAAAATTACATCAGTATTTGCAATCCTCGCGATAAGTGCTACGTATGCCAGAGCAGATGTAGCTGAGGGTGAAAAACTATTTAATGCCAACTGTACCGCATGTCATGCAATGAATGATAAGGTAGTTGGTCCGGCACTTAAAGGTGTTACCGAAAAATTTGATGAAGCATGGCTAATCAAATGGATTAAAAATTCACAAGCACTAGTTAAGGCAGGCGATGCGCAGGCTGTAAAAGTGTTTAATGAATTTAACCAAATGCCAATGACTTCTTTTGAGCATCTTAGTGATGACCAAATCAAATCCATTTTAGAATTTATTAAAACTCCTCCCGCTGCGACTACGGCAACTGCGGCTCCGGCTGAAAACACAACTGCTGCTCCGGCACAAGAGGAGGGATTTTATTCTTCAAACACAATGGTAATACTAAGCATATTGGCAGCAGCTCTTTTAATCGTGTTTATAATCTTATCACG
>JACFNJ010000395.1 GCA_019454865.1 Bacteroidia bacterium | reverse complement strand
GAATCTTAGTTAAACCAAGAAAGGGTTGTTTTGTTTTTCAAATCCAATAGTTGTTTCATTGCCATGCCCGCTATACACAACAGTTTCGTCTGGCAAGGTGAAAAGTTTTGTTCGGATACTTTGTATTAAAGTTTCAAAATTTCCGCCAGGTAAGTCTGTTCTTCCTATACTTAAATAAAAAAGCACATCACCCGAAATCAAAATCTTTTCGACATCATTGTAAAAACTTAAACTGGCAATTGAATGTCCGGGTGTAAGCAATACTTTTAGTGTTGTATTACCAAAAGTTAGAACATCTCCTTCATTAATATAAATTAGATTATCGGGTATGGCATCTAATGAATATCCAAACATGTTTGCCAATGAAAAATTATTATTATAAGTAAGTAACTCTTCTTTGTGCAAATACAATGCAACAGAAAAAGTATTTACTACAAAATTATTTCCTAAAACATGATCAATATGACAATGTGTGTTAATTAACTTTACAGGGTTTAATCCGTTTTCTTGAATAAATTTCCGTAATTCATTTTGTTCTGAATTGGTATAACATCCAGGGTCAATTATAACACACTCCTTTGTTTCATCATATAACACATAGGTGTTTTCAGAAAAATCATTAAATATAAACCGAGCTACTTTCATGTTTTCAAATATAAGTAAGTATATGTTATAGTTTTTGAAACCCAATAAACTCAGGGTTTATGACACAATTACATATTAAAGTATGATAATAACCATGTGTTTCTTAATAGTACAATCATAAAGAAAAGTCATTTGTTAAATTTTCTTTGTACCCATGAATAAATAAATATTATACAAAATGAAAAGTACACTTTTTAAACTTTTCTCTTTGCTTTTTCTTACCTACAATATTAGTAGCGCACAAGAGGTTTCAATACATGAAAACAGTTTAAAAATTAATGGGCAATTTCGTCCACGATTAGAAATTAGAGATGGTGTATTTAAACCAAAGTTGAATAACTCAACCGAACCAGCCGCACTAATTAGTGATCGCATACG
>JACFNJ010000394.1 GCA_019454865.1 Bacteroidia bacterium | reverse complement strand
TGATGGTACCTGCAAACACATTCGCACCTTCCGTTTTTTCTAAAGGAATAGGTTCCCCGCTAATCATACTTTCATCCACAAAAGAATTTCCTGAAATTACTTTTCCATCAACGGCAATGCGCTCTCCGGGCTTTACTAAAATTTTTGCCCCAATGGCCAAATCACTAATTTTTATTTCTTTCTGTTCTCCATTTTCATCAATAATGGTAACGGTTTTGGGCTGTAAGCCAATTAATTTTTTAATAGCAGAAGAGGTGTTTCCTTTGGCTTTTTCTTCCAACATTTTTCCTAATAAAATAAAAGCAATTACTACGCCTGCAGCTTCAAAATAAACATGAGGAGTAATACCTCTACTCAACCAAAATGCAGGAAAGAATAAATTGAAAACACTGAACAGATAAGCAATTCCAGTACTCATTGCCACGAGTGTATCCATATTTGCAGAACCATGTTTTAATTGTTTCCACGCATTTACAAAAAACTGATTTCCAAAAATGAAAACAATTGGAGTTGACAAAATCCACATGATATAATCGCCATAAGGCATATTCATAAAGATCATTCCTATCGCTACCAATGGGATTGATAAAATTATGGAGGCGAAAGTTTTTCTTTTTAATAAACGAAATTTTTTATCATGCTCTTCTTCCAAAGCATCTTTCGCTTCCTCGCTATCATCAATCATTAAATCATAACCAACAGATTGTAGAGCTGATTTTAATTCTTGAGGATTAGTAATTGTAGGAATATATTCAACGTGCGCCATGGCATTGGCGTAGTTCACAGTAGCATTCATTACTCCGAGAATATTTTCCAAAACACTCTGCGAACTGGCAGAGCAGGAAGCACAACTCATATTTAAAACCGGAAATGATTGTTTAATTGTATTTACGTCATAACCCAATTCCCTTATGGCTTTCACGGCATTAGATACCACATCAACATCACCATTGGTTTCAATAATTGCTTTGTTATTATTGAGTTCAACTTTGTGCGATGTAATGCCGACAACTTTACTTAATCC
>JACFNJ010000122.1 GCA_019454865.1 Bacteroidia bacterium | reverse complement strand
ATATTTAAATGAATTTAAGCAAGCCGGAGCTGATATTTTAACTGTTCATATTGAAGCATGCACACACTTGCACCGTACTATTTGCGCAATAAAAGACTTGGGGATGAAAGCCGGAGTTGCTTTAAATCCGCACACTAATGTTAGCTTATTGCAAGATATAATTGCTGATATTGATTTGGTATGTGTAATGAGTGTTAACCCCGGATTTGGAGGTCAAAAATTTATTGAAAACACATATAAAAAAGTAGCAACACTTAAAAATTTAATACTTCAAAACAACAGCAATGCACTAATTGAAATAGACGGAGGCGTAAATCAAAATAATGCGGGCAAATTAATTGAAGCGGGTGCAAATGTATTGGTTGCAGGAAATTTTGTATTTAGCAGTGCCAATCCAATTCAAACTATTGCTGATTTAAAACATACCTAATAAAAATACTATTCGTTATTATCGGTTGATGCGTAAATTAACAGGAATTATCTTTTTTATTTTGCTAAGCATACAAGCCTCAGCACAATCTAAAGCTTATGTGTATGGCACTGTAAAAGATAGTTTGGGTGCTGAAATAGCCGATGTAAGCGTAATAATAGCCGAAGAAAACAATACAGTTTTAACAAAAGAAAACGGTAAATATACCATTGAAGTTCCTGCAAATAAAACTTTCGTAATTGCATTTAGTTATGCAGGGCACTCGCCTTTTCATACTACTTTGGGTCCATTTGCCGAAGGTGAAAAACATCAGTTTAATGTTACACTTAATTTCACGGTTAATCTTTCGGTATTCAACTTTGTAGAACAAAACCGAGGCAATGCCGGAACTATAAATATAAACATCAAAGAAATTAAACAATTGCCTAATGTTTCCGGTAGTTTTGAGCAAGTTTTAAAAACTTTACCGGGTGTTACATCCAACAACGAATTGAGTTCGCAGTATAATGTTAGAGGTGGTAATTATGATGAAAACTTGGTGTATGTAAACGATATTGAAATATACCGACCATTTTTACCTCGTAGCGGGCAACAAGAAGGATTAAGTTTTATTCATACCGAATTGGTTCAAAACATAAAGTTTTCTGCAGGTGGTTTTGAAGCTAAGTATGGCGATAAGTTGTCATCCGTACTGGATATAAAATACAAAGAGCCAAAAAAATTCGGAGCATCTGCAAATTTAAGTTTACTTGGCGCACAATCGCATATTGAAGGTGCAACCAAAAATCTTCGTTTCACCTATTTGTTAAGCGCACGCTATTGGACGAATCAATTATTAGTAGGCGGGCTGGATGAAAAGGGCGATTACCAACCAAGTTTTACAGATGTGCAATCGCTACTTACATGGCATCTTAATTCATCTATAAGCATTAGTGCGCTTGGTAGTTTTGCAAAAAATAAATACTTAGTAATCCCACAAACACGCGAAACTACTTTTGGCACAGTGAAACAAGCCATGTCGTTAAAAATGTTTTTTGATGGGCAAGACTTAATGGAATATCAAACAATAACAGGAGCTGTTTCTATTGTTGCAAATCCAAATCGTTATACAAACCTAAAACTAATAAGCAGCATATTTAACTCAAACGAAAACGAGCTTTATACCGTAGAAGGAGCATATCGTTTAGAAGAAGTAGAAACCAATTTTGGTAATGATAATTTTGGTAAAGCAAAAGCAACAAAAGGTATAGGCTACTTTTTAAACAATGCCCGTAACCGCATTAATGCCACGGTATATAATGTTGGGCACAAAGGCTATTACTCAAAAGCAAAACACAACATACAATGGGGTGCACAGTTTCAGGGCGAACACATTTTAGACAAAATAAACGAATGGGATTTCAAAGACTCCTTAGGATTTGCACAGCCATCACAAGTAAACGGAATGCCTGTTGTATTAAATTACATTAACAATCAAATTAATTTGCAAACTCACCGCATAAGCGGATATATCCAAAACACACAAAAATTAATCTCGGATTATAACCTGCAAATAACTTATGGCATACGTAGCAACTGGTGGAGTTACAACAACGAAAATGTAATTAGCCCAAGAGTGCAGCTTAGTTTTGAGCCAAACAGAAAGTACAACCGTGCCTTATATGCAAATGGAAGCAAACAAAAACCACGCAAAGACATTTCAATAAAAGCTGCCTGGGGATATTATTACCAACCGCCATTTTACAGAGAGTTTCGCGATTTTAGCGGTAATCTTAATCCAAATATCAAGGCACAAAAAGCAATTCATTATGTATTGGGTGGTGATGTTATTTTTAAGATGTGGAACAGGGATTTTAAATTTTTTAGTGAAGCATATTACAAGCAATTAGAAAACTTAATACCATACGAAATTGATAATGTAAGGCTACGTTATTATGCAGATAATATTGCTCAAGGATATGCCACAGGTATTGATTTCAGACTAAATGGTGAAATAGTAAAAGGAGCAGAAAGTTGGGTTAGTTTAAGCATTATGCAAACACAGGAAAAAATACCAAGTGCAATAGTTACCGATGCTGCCGGAAACCGTATTACACCGGGATATATTCCACGTCAAACCGACCAACGTGCTACTTTCAGTATGTTTTTCCAAGATTATTTTCGCAAAAGTGATAGATTTAAAGTAAACCTTACTTTAGTTTTCGGTACAGGATTACCATACGGACCACCCGACAGAAACCGATATGGAGATACCTCTCGCCTACCTGCATACAAGCGTGTAGATATTGGATTTTTATACTTATTGATTGACGAAAAACAACTTCAGAAGAAAGGTTGGCAACGTTGGTTAAAATCAGCATGGATAGGTATGGATGCTTTCAATTTATTGGATATAAACAATACCATTTCGCATATTTGGATTGAAGATATTGAAGGCAGAACTTGGGCTGTACCAAATTATTTAACCAGCAGACGAATTAACCTGCGATTTCAAGCCAACTTCTAACTATAATAAATAAAAAAAGGGCAAGCCAAAGTATCGCACCGCTACAACCACTTACCCTTGCTACATTCCTGTCCTGGGGGATTCAGCAGGAGCTGGTCGTACCCGACTTACCCAGGCGCAAAAGTAAAGTTTAAAACTATTTCACCAAACTTATTCTTTATAAAATGCTTAATTTATTTAGATTTGAGCGCTTTAAAAAATTCTATGAAAGTATATTTT
Organism: Bacteroidia bacterium; assembly: GCA_019454865.1. Lineage (GTDB taxonomy): Bacteria > Bacteroidota > Bacteroidia > UKL13-3 > UKL13-3 > UBA6183. Next base: position 4,822 of record JACFNJ010000122.1, on the reverse strand, counting down.
ATTAAATTTATTTTTTCATCTCTAATCCTATTCGGTTTAGTAAGTACAGCATATAGCCAAGAGCGTAGTACCAGTAAAAAAATTCAAGTGTATGTAACCAAATTAAAATTCTGTTCCGATCAGTTGGCAAAATTTATCAATCAAAAAAATGGATTAGTATATAAAACAGATTTTAGCACAAACAGATATCACACCGAGTTTTTAATTCCTATTGATGATATCAATGCATTAGACTCGTTTGCAAACACCTTAGGATATATTACACTTAATGTTTACAACTCCGAAAACATTCAAGAAAAAATTAACCAACTAAAAAAACAAAAAGAATCGCTTGTATATGAAAACTCATTATATACAAAACAGCTCGCTGACTCGGTAATTACCGGAACAAAGGCAAGTGAGTGGAGCAATAAAATAAATACCAATTTACAACTTATTACATCGCTTGAAATAAACATTAACCAACTTGAGCAAAATGCAAACGATAAAATGTGTAATGTAATTTTTACCATTAATGATGAAATGAGTACACCAAACTATTCGGGAGTTTCATTTGTAAATATGCCAGGTATTGAGTATGGATATTTGCATATTGAAAATCCAAAAGCCGGATTAAGTGCTAAAGCCTACCATGGTGCAACTATAAAGTATATGTTTACACGGGGCAAAAGTTATTTCAACTTAGGAGCTTACACTTCATTAAAAAACAATCGTACCGATAGCACACTCATCAATGAATTGTTTTTGGTTCAATTTGGACAAGATTTTTATCCGCGTAATTTTGGAAGAGGCAAACGCAAATTTTTAAACTTGTACACCGGATACCAACTTGGTTGTTTTATAACAAATCAAAACAATGGAAGTAATAGCAAGGTAATACCAAATGCAAACCTTAGTTTTGGGGTTGAATTAATTAAAACAAAACACATTTTGGTAGATAATAAAGTAAGTTATTTTTTGCCTTTAGATGAATGGAATCGCAATCTTCGCGGAGTGCTTTATCATGCATCTTTTAACTTTGTTTTCTAACATTACTATACTATTGAATTTATAAAAGTACGAAAGAATATATGCAAGAATTAATAACTGACCTAAATACTCGATTAGAGAAAATATACGAAGGTGGAGGAAAAAAAGCCGCAGCAAAACAAAAAGAAAAAGGAAAAATGCTTGCACGTGAGCGTGTACAATATTTATTGGATAAGGACAAACCAAGTATAGAAATTGGAGCATTTGCAGGTTACGAAATGTATCCTGAACATGGCGGATGCCCGGGCGGTGGAGTTGTTGTAGTAATTGGATATGTAAGCGGCAAACAATGTATAGTAGTAGCCAACGATGCTACGGTAAAAGCCGGTGCATGGTTTCCTATTACAGGAAAGAAAAACCTAAGAGCACAAGAAATAGCAATTGAAAATAAATTACCAATTATTTATTTGGTAGATAGTGCAGGCGTGTATTTGCCGATGCAAGATGAAATATTTCCGGACAAAGAACACTTTGGTAGAATTTTCAGAAATAATGCAGTAATGAGCAGCATGGGAATTACCCAAATTGCTGCTGTAATGGGAAGCTGTGTAGCCGGTGGTGCTTATCTTCCTATTATGAGTGATGAAGCAATGATAGTAGATAAAACAGGTTCTATTTTTTTGGCAGGTAGCTATTTGGTAAAAGCTGCAATAGGTGAAGATATAGACAACGAAACCTTGGGTGGAGCATCTACACATTGCGAAATTAGTGGTGTTACCGACTATAAATTTGCAAACGATGCCGATTGTCTTGATCGCATAAAACGAATTATGGATAAAATTGGCTCATTTGAAACTGCAGGCTTTAATCGTACACAATCGGTTGCTCCGGCACTTACTATGCAGGATGTATATACTGCCGTTAATAATTTTGCCAAACCTTTTGATGTGATGGAAATTATTAATCGCTTGGTAGATGCAGGAAGTTTCGACCCATATAAAGAACTTTACGGCAAAACCATTACTTGTGGCTATGCTCGTATTGATGGCTGGGCTGTAGGTATTGTAGCCAACAATCGCCAAGTAGTTAAAGCCAAAAAACCTAAACAAAGTGCAGCGGATAATCCGATGGAAATGCAAATTGGCGGTGTAATTTATAGCGATAGCGCAGATAAAGCTGCTCACTTTATTATGAATTGCAACCAAAAACATATTCCATTAGTGTTTTTGCAAGATGTAACCGGATTTATGGTAGGCAGCCGTAGCGAACATGGCGGTATTATTAAAGACGGTGCAAAATTGGTAAATGCACAAGCTAATTCGGTTGTTCCTAAATTTACTATTATAACAGGTAATAGCTACGGTGCTGGCAATTATGCAATGTGCGGCAAGGCTTACGACCCTCGCTTAATTGTAGCATGGCCAAATGCTAAAGTAGCTGTAATGGGTGGCGAGCAAGCAGCTAAAGTATTGCTGCAAATTGAAGAAGCAAGCATGAAAGCAAAAGGAGAAACCATTGATGAAAAGGTTAAAAATGAATTGCTTCAAAAAATTACTGACAGATACAATAAACAAATGAGCCCGTATTATGCAGCAGCTCGTTTGTGGGTAGATGCTGTAATAACCCCTGAAGACACACGCAAATGGATAAGCATGGGCATAGAGGCAGCTAATAACAAGAAGATTGAAAAAGAGTTTCGTGCGGGTGTAATTCGTACTTAATTTTTAAAATAAAAATTTTAGTTATTTCATTGCAATCTGCTCAAGTAATTTGTTTAAATACTTGGGTGTATAGCGTAACCTACTACCATACCAAGTAAACATTTCGCCATCAACAAGAATAATTTTACTATGCGGAAACAAAGCTTGAATTTCAGGTATATGTTTCTCAGCAAACGGATATGGTTCGCTGGATAAAAATATTACATCCGGCTGCAAAGTTTGTATTTCGTTTTGCGAAAGTTCAGGATAGCGTGAACCATCTTTTGATGCTAAATTATTTAAACCAATTGCATACAAAAAGTACTGAACAATAGTATCGTGCCCTGCTACCATCCATGGGTTTTTCCAAATAAAATAAAGAACATTTTTTGGCATATTGCTCTTTTTTAACATAGAAAAAGCAGATTCAATTTCAGAAACTATTTGTTGAGCATTTTCTTCTTTATTTACTATTGAACCAATAGCTTTAATCATTTCCAATGCATCTGCTAAATTTTTAATATCGCTCATCCATACCGGAAATTGTTTCATCAAAAGTTCTATATCATTTTTTTCATTTTCCTCTTTGTTACCTATAATCAAATCCGGATGCAGCGAGGCTATTACATCGTGTTTCAATTGCTTGGTACCTCCTACTCTTTTCTTTACTTTATGCATTTCATCAGGATGAATACAAAATTTAGTTTGCCCAACTACCTCCTCATTCAGCCCCAAATCATACAACAATTCCGTTTGTGACGGAACCAACGAAACAATACGCTTTGGGAAATACGGAAGAGTAATTTTTCTTCCCATTTGGTCAGTATAGGTATGGTTTTGCATTTTGGTATTGTATTAATAATTTGGTTGAAATCGGTGTTCAAGTTTAAATCCTATTTTTATTTTTAAAAATTTTTAGGTGCATTAAACAAAATTGTACGTTCAATTCATATTTCAATTACAACAATTTTCATTTGTTTAAATGCTACTTAAAAGTATAAATTTGGAGTTAATAGAGCTTTAATAAACGAAACATCGTAATTACTTTGCCTAAAAAGAAACATTAAAAAAGAACAAACAATAATTATTAAATATGATACCAGACTATCAATCTTTAATGCTTCCTTTACTCAAACTTGTTTCTGACGGACAAGAACACAAATACAGAGACTTAATTGAAAGATTGGCATTAGAGTTTAATATAACCAACGAAGAAAGAAAAGAACTATTAGCGAGTGGTAATCAAGCAATTTTTGACAATAGAGTTGGTTGGGCAAAAACTTATTTAAAAAAAGCAGGGTTGCTTGACTCTCCAAAACGTGCAACATTTATAATTACTGAACTTGGTAGGCAAACTTTAGAAAAGAATCCTGAAAAAATTGATGCGAAGTTTCTAAGGCAATTTCCTGCATTTATGGAGTTTCAAAATGCTTCAAGAAATAGCAATGAGAGTGAAGAAGGCGAAATATCAATTATTGAAAACATTGTACAAACACCGGAAGAAAATTTAGATAAAGCATATCAACGAATAAGAAAATCGTTAGCATCTGAGTTACTTAACAAGGTTGTTGAACTTTCTCCTGCCTTTTTTGAACGACTTGTTGTTGAGTTATTAGTTAAAATGGGTTATGGAGGTTCAATAAAAGATGCAGGTAAAGCAATGGGAAAAAGTGGAGACGAAGGAATTGATGGAACAATTAAAGAAGATAAGCTTGGACTTGATATTATTTATATTCAAGCCAAACGTTGGAAACATGGAAATGTTGTAGGACGACCTGAACTTCAAAAGTTCGTTGGTGCGCTTGCCGGTCAAGGAGCTAAAAAAGGAATTTTCATTACTACTTCAACTTTTTCTAAAGAAGCTGTTGAATATACACCACGAAACGAAACAAAAATAGTTTTAATTGATGGTGAACAGTTGGCTCAACTTATGATTGACTACAATCTTGGTTGCACTACACAGCAGGTTTATGAACTTAAGAAAATTGATGGAGACTATTTTGGTGAAGAATAAAAGCTAAATATTTTTGATAGATGCAGATTATCCAAATATTCAACATTGCTTAATCAAGAATATAAACTTTTTTTAATTTCTTAGTCTCTCAACACTAAAAAACGAAGATTAATTTATTCAAATATAATTAATCTCACTC
>JACFNJ010000393.1 GCA_019454865.1 Bacteroidia bacterium | reverse complement strand
AAAACGCGCCGCCGGCGTTTCACATTTTGCTCAAACCAACCGGGGCAATTTGCAACCTGGATTGCAAATACTGCTTCTTTTTGTCCAAAGAGATGCTTTACCCCGGCAGCCGGTTCCGCATGGCCAACGACCTGCTGGACACCTACCTGCGCCAGTTGCTGGAAAGCCACCGCGCCCCGGAAGTGGCCGTTGCCTGGCAGGGCGGCGAACCGACGCTGATGGGACTGGACTTTTTCCGCCGCTCGGTTGAGCGCGCCCACACCTTCAAACAGCCTGGCCAGCGCCTGCAATTCACCCTTCAAACTAACGGCACCCAACTTAATGACGACTGGTGCGCCTTTTTCAAGGAGCACAACTTTCTGGTCGGCCTCAGCATCGATGGCCCGCAGCCGATGCACGATGCCTACCGGGTGAACAAAGGCGGCGCGGGCACATTTGGGCAGGTGCTGGCCGGGCTGGACTGCCTCAAAAAACACGGCGTCGATGTTAACATTTTGTGTACCGTACACGCCGCCAACCAGCACCACCCGCTGGACGTGTACCGTTTTTTTCGCGATGAGCTGGGCGCGGAATTTATCCAGTTTATCCCGATCATCGAACGGGCCACCGCGGAGTTACTGCCGCTGGCCAACGCCGGCTGGAGCGAGCGGCCCGGCGGCGAGCGGCCACTCTACACCCTGGCCGGCCAACAGGTCACCGAACGTTCGGTGCAGCCCGAAGCGTTTGGCCGGTTTCTGATCGCCATTTTTGACGAGTGGGTGCGACGTGACGTGGGCCGGGTTTTTGTGCAGCACTTCGACTCGGCGCTGGCAAACTGGCTGGGCGCGCCCGGGGCCGTTTGCATTTTCAACGAAACCTGCGGCCACGCGCTGGCGCTGGAACACAACGGCGATCTGTACAGTTGCGATCATTTTGTGGAGCCGGCCTACAAACTGGGCAACATCACCCAAACGCATCTGATCGAGCTGATTACCTCGCCGGAGCAGCTCAAATTTGGGCGCGATAAACGCGACTCGCTGCCACGCTACT
>JACFNJ010000121.1 GCA_019454865.1 Bacteroidia bacterium | reverse complement strand
CTACGATATTATTTAATAAAGCTCGGTATAAACCATGCAATGCTCTATGTCTTTTTTGGTCGGTAGGGCGAGTTACTAAAATCTCTCCATTCTCAACTGAAACTTTAATTTCAACATCAACTTGTTGAGATAATTCGCCTTTTGGTCCTTTTATAGTAACTAAATTTCCGTTTGAAATTTTTACTTCAACCCCAGAAGGTAATTTTATTGGTGCTTTTCCTATACGTGACATTTCTTATTCCTCCTGTTAATTAATATACATAACATAAAACTTCGCCACCAACATTATTTGCACGAGCTTCTTTATCTGTCATTACACCTTTAGATGTAGTTAAGATAGCGATTCCTAATCCATTAATTACACTTGGCATAGTTTCCACACCGGTGTACTTACGCAAACCAGGAGTACTTATGCGTTCAAGTTTTTTAATTGCAGGTGTTTTGGAAACCGGATGATACTTTAAAGCTATTTTGATAGTACCTTGATGGTTTTCTGAGTCTTCGAACTTATAGTTAAGTATATAACCTTTGTCGAATAACACTTTCGTCATTTCTTTTTTAAGACGAGAAGAAGGTATTTCTACAATGCGATGGTTTGCCTTGATCGCATTACGTAACCTTGTTAAATAATCTGCTATTGGGTCTGTCATAATTTTTATTTTTCTATCCGATAGTTAGCCAAGGCTTTTACTCTTATCGGCTTAGTTGTTTATTTTTTTTAAATGAGGCGCGAAAATAGTTGTTTTATTTGAAACTCCTAAATTTTAGCACTTTTTTTATTTTCAACTTACCAGCTGGCTTTGGTTACTCCCGGTATTTTACCCATTAAAGCCATTTCTCTAAATTGATTTCTGCAAATACCGAAATCACGAATATATCCTTTAGGGCGACCGGTAATTTTACAGCGATTCTTTAATCGTACAGGTGAAGAGTTGCGAGGAAGTTTTTGTAATCCATCGAAATCACCGGCTGCTTTTAAAGCGGCTCTTTTTTCAGCAAATTTTGCAACCAACTTTTCTCGTTTTACCTGACGTGCTTTTATTGATTCTTTAGCCATTGTTTTTATTTTTTAAATGGTAATCCAAATTCTTTTAATAATGCATTGCATTCTTCATCGGTTTCAGCAGTAGTAACAAATGTGATATCCATACCGTTAATTCTATTTACTTTATCAATTACTATCTCAGGGAAAATGATTTGCTCAGTAACACCCATTGTATAGTTACCTCTACCATCAAATCCTTTAGCATTTAATCCAGAGAAATCACGTACGCGTGGTAACGAAACTGCAATTAAACGATCTAAAAATTCATACATTTGGTCGCCACGCAATGTAACACGCGCACCAATAGGCATATTTTCTCTTAGTTTAAAATTTGATATCGCTTTCTTAGACTTAGTAGCCACAGCCTTTTGACCAGCGATGATTGACATTTCCTCGATTGCTTGATCAACAATCTTCTTATCAGCTACAGCAGCACCTAATCCTTGGTTTAAACAAATTTTTGTTAAACGAGGTACTTGCATTATATTTTTATACGCAAATTTTTCCTTTAATGCAGGAATTACTGACTTTGCGTAGGCTTCTTTTAATCTTGGAGTGTACATATTCTTAAATTATATTTCTTCACCTGATTTTTTCGAAAATCTTACCAATTTTCCATCAGAAGATAGTCTTCTGCCAATTCTGGTTGCATTTCCGGATTTATCTACAACTTTAAGATTGGATATATTAACAGGTGCTTCTTTTTTAATAATACCACCTTGTTGGTTTTGAGCATTTGGTTTTGTATGTCGGCTTACAATATTAATACCTTCAACCAATGCACGTTTCTTTTCACTAAAAACTTCAATAACACGACCTTTTTTACCTTTGTCGTCTCCAGCAATTACCATAACGGTATCACCTTTTTTGATGTGAAGTTTTGACTGTTTATTACACTTTCTTTCCATATTATAATACCTCTGGTGCTAATGAAACGATTTTCATAAATTGTTTTTCTCGTAATTCTCTGGCAACTGGACCAAAAATACGTGTAGCTCTTGGTTCGTCTTGTGCATTTAATAATACGCAAGAGTTATCATCAAATCGGATATATGAACCATCAGCTCTTCTAACTTCTTTTTTAGTACGAACTACAACAGCTTTAGAAACTGCGCCTTTTTTTACTCCACCTGAAGGTAGTGCACTTTTAACCGACACTACTATTTTATCTCCAACAGATGCGTATCTTCTGCGTGTTCCGCCTAATACTCTGATGCAAAGTACTTCTTTTGCACCACTATTATCTGCTACTTTAAGTCTTGATTCTTGTTGTATCATTTTTACTTAGCTTTTTCGATAATTTCAACTAATCTCCAACGTTTGTCTTTGCTCAGCGGACGAGTTTCCATTAGTCGTACGATATCATTAATACCGCATTCGTTCTTATCGTCATGAGCCTTAAATTTTGATGTCATTTTAATGAATTTCCCATATTTTGGGTGCATCACTTTTCGCTCAACGGCTACTACAATGGTTTTTTGCATTTTATTACTTACCACTTTGCCGATGATTTCTTTCCGCGAGTTTCTTTCTACTGATACTGTCGATTCCATCTTATTTATTATTGAGCGTTAATTTCTAACATCCTTCTTTTTTGCTCAGTTAATAACCGAGCAATTAATTTCTTTGTGTCTTTTATTGTATTGGTATTTTCTAATGGAGTAACAACATGATTAAACATAATTTTGGTTAATTGTTGTTTTTCAGCCTTAATACGAGCTCCCAATTCTTTATTTGACAATTCTCTGATATCTGCGTTTTTCATATTATCCTTCGTAATCAGGTTTAACAATAAATTTAGTAACTACAGGTAGTTTCTGAGCTGCCAATCGCATTGCTTCTTTAGCAACATCCATTGGTACACCTTCTACTTCAAACATTATTACACCGGGCTTAACAGGAGCAACCCAATATTCAGGAGCACCTTTACCTTTACCCATACGTACTTCAGCAGGCTTTTTAGTAATTGGCTTATCCGGGAATATTCGAATCCAAACTTGCCCCTCACGCTTCATATAACGTGTTAATGCAATACGAGCCGCTTCTATTTGTTTTGCAGTTACATATTTTGTTTCAATGGATTTTAAGCCAAATGATCCAAATGCTAATACTGCTCCACGTGTTGCATTTCCTCTAACACGTCCTTTTTGCTGCTTTCTAAACTTTGTTCTTTTAGGTTGTAACATTTTCGTTTAATTTTAACTTTACTACCTTAAATTAATTTCTTGGTTTTCTATCGCCACCTTTTCTTTCGCCTTTACGCTCAAAACGTGGTTTATCACTTCTCTTTTCGCCACGAGGTGCTTTGTCACCAGCATTTCTTCTATCGCCACCACGGAAACCTGATTTACCACTTGCATTTGAGGTAACACCTGTATTAGGTGATAAGTCGTGCTTTCCATAAATCTCACCTCTGCAAATCCACACTTTTATTCCTATTTTTCCATACACTGTTAATGCTTCTGAAATTGCGTAATCAATATCTGCACGCAATGTATGTAAAGGAGTTCTGCCTTCTTTATATGATTCTGATCTTGCCATCTCTGCACCTCCCAAACGACCGGATACCATAATTTTAATTCCTTCTGCGCCCATACGCATTGTAGAAGCAATTGCACTCTTTACAGCACGCTTAAATGAAACACGTGCTTCTAATTGACTTGCTATATTTTCTCCTACCAGGGCTGCGTCTAATTCAGGTCTTTTGATTTCAAAAATATTGATCTGAACATCTTTCTTGGTAAGTTTTTTTAGTTCTTCTTTAATTTTATCAACTTCCGAACCTGCTTTACCAATTACTATACCCGGACGAGAGGTATGTATCGTTATAATTATGCGCTTTATTGTTCTTTCGATGATAATACGTGCAATACCTCCTTTAGCTATACGAGCTTTTAGGTATTTTCTTATTTTTTCATCTTCAATAAGCTTATCAGCAAAATTTTTGCCTCCGTACCAATTAGACTCCCACCCTCTGATGATACCTAATCTTAAACCTATCGGGTTAACTTTTTGTCCCATTCTGATTTAATATTTATGCGTTATTATTATTTACAGTTTCAACATTGGAAGATACTTTGCTATCTACTACAAGTGTAACGTGGTTTGAACGTTTTCTTACGCGATAAGCTCTTCCTTGCGGTGCCGGTAACACTCTTTTCATCATTGCACCACCATCAACAAAAATTGTTTTCACATACAACTGAGCATTTTCTACATTAGCTCCATCGTTTTTTTGCTCCCAATTTGCAATTGCTGAGCGTAACAATTTCTCTAAACGATATGAATTTTCTTGTTTGTTATTAAAACGAAGAATATTCATAGCTTCTTCTACACGCTTGCCTCTTACCAAGTCAGCAAGTAACCTCATTTTACGAGGTGATGTAGGACAATTATTTAATTTCGCTATTGCTTCCATTATACTTTAGTCTTTTTTAACAGGGTGACTCTTAAATGTTCTTGTAGGAGCAAACTCACCTAGTTTATGTCCTACCATGTTTTCAGTAACATATACCGGAATAAATTTATTTCCATTGTGTACACCAAAAGTATGTCCTACAAAGTCTGGAGTTATCATACTTCTGCGCGACCATGTTTTAATTACTGATTTCTTTTTTGATTCGTTCATAACTTGCACTTTTTTATCAAGTTTTACATCAACGAATGGTCCTTTTTTTAGCGAACGAGCCATATTTTATTATTTCTTACGTCTTTCGATAATAAATTTATTTGAATATTTTTTAGGTGTACGAGTTTTATAGCCTTTAGCTATTAAACCCTTACGCGAACGAGGATGACCTCCGGATGCTCTACCTTCACCACCACCCATTGGATGATCAACCGGATTCATTGCCACCGCTCTTGTTCTTGGGCGAATACCTCTCCAACGATTAGCACCAGCTTTCCCTTTACGCTCTAATATATGATCCGGATTGGAAACTGAGCCCATTGAAGCTAAACATGTAGCAACTATCATACGCGTTTCACCAGAAGCTAATTTTACAATAGCATATTTTCCATCTCTATTTAATAACTGAGCAAATGAACCGGCAGAACGTACTAACTTTCCGCCTTGCCCAGGTTGTAACTCTATATTATAAATTATAGAACCTAATGGAATTTCACTTAAAGGTAAAGCATTTCCAACTTCTGGAGCAGAGCCTTTTCCACTTATTACAGTCTGCCCAACTTTTAATCCATGTGGTGCAACGATATAACGTTTCTCCCCATCAGCATAGCTTAATAATGCAATACGTGCACTACGATTAGGATCGTATTCAATTGTAGCAACTGTAGCTGGTATTGCATGCTTATCACGTTTAAAATCAATTATACGATATTTCTGCTTATGTCCACCGCCAATATAGCGCATGGTCATTTTACCAGACACGTTACGACCACCACTTTTGCTTTGTTTAGCAATCAACGATTTTTCGGGTGTTGATGTGGTAATATCATCAAAAGTATTCGCTGATTTAAAGCGAGTACCCGGAGTAATTGGTCTAAATTTTCTAATTCCCATATTTTATACTAATTCAATATTAAATATTTGCAAAAAAGTCAATTGTTTGTCCCTCTTTAAGTGTAACAATTGCTTTCTTAAATGATGCACGTCTTCCGTTAAAAATTCCTTTTTTAGTTGAACGTGATTTTGTTTTACCAGCGTAAATAGATGTACTCAATCCGGTAACATTAACATCATACATTTTTTCAATTGCCGATTTAATTTCGGTTTTTGTTGCACTTTTCTCTACAAGAAAGCTATACTGACCAAGCTTATCTGTCAATTGTGTAGATTTTTCTGTGATTAATGGCTTTTTTAAGATACTCATGTTGATTTAATTAATTTAATGTTTCTTCAATAACCGGTACAGAATTTTCAATTAATATTACTTTAGATGCGTGTAATATTTCATACGTATTAACATCTTTTGCTGTTACAACTTTAGCTTTAGGTAAATTACGGCACGAACGATAAATATTATTATTATAATCCGGCAACACCATCAATACTTTCTCATTAGCCAACTTCAAGTTATTCAATATAGAAATATATTGTTTTGTTTTTGGAGCTTCAAATGTAAAAGACTCTAAAATTGTAATATTATTTTCTTTTGCCTTATATGCAAAAGCTGACTTACGAGCTAATTGTTTTAATTTTTTATTCAATTTAAAACCATAATCTCTTTGTCTTGGCCCATGAATTCGTGCACCACCAACAAACGTACCTGTTTTAATACTTCCCTTACGAGACCCTCCGGTACCTTTTTGGCGATGAAGTTTTTTAGTAGAACCACTAACTTCGCTTCTTTCTTTTGCTTTATGTGTTCCTTGACGTTGGTTAGCTAAATATTGCTTAACATCTAAGTATATAGCATGGTTATTTGGTTCAACTCCAAATGTATTTTCAGAAAGTTTTACTTTCTTTCCGGTTTCTGTTCCGTTGATATTAAATACTGCTAATTCCATCTTATTTCTCTATAAAAACGATTGAACCTTTAGAACCAGGAATACTTCCTTTTACTACAAGAAGATTTTGCTCTTTCATAACCTTCAATACTTCAAGATTTGTTTTCTTCACTCTATCACCTCCTGTTCTTCCGGCCATACGCATACCCTTAAATACACGTGATGGATCAGAAGAAGCACCTAATGAACCAGGAGCTCTTAAACGGTTATGTTGACCATGAGTTTGTAAACCTACACCTCCAAAACCGTGACGTTTTACTACACCTTGAAAACCTTTTCCTTTAGATGTTCCTACAACGTCAACAAATTCTCCTTCTTCAAACAAATCAACTGAAACTGTTTGTCCAATTGCTAACTCTTGTTCAAATCCTTTGAATTCTAATAATTTTCTTTTAGGGGTAGTATTTGCTTTTTTAAATATACCCATACGCGCAGCGGGAGTGTTTTTTTCTTTTGCATCTCCATACGCTAATTGAACAGCAGCGTAACCATCTTTTTCAGATGTTTTAACTTGTGTTACAACACAAGGTCCCGCTTCGATAACTGTACAAGCTACATTCTTGCCATTTTTATCGTAAATGCTGGTCATTCCTATTTTTTTTCCTATCAGTCCTGACATAATTTTCTATGATCAAACTTTAATTTCTACATCTACTCCGCTCGGTAATTCTAATTTCATTAATGCATCTACAGTCTTTGCGGTTGAACTGTATATGTCTAAAATTCTTTTGTAAGAATTTAATTGAAACTGCTCTCTGGCTTTCTTATTAACATGTGGTGAGCGCAAAACAGTGTAAATTCTTTTTTTAGTTGGAAGTGGAATTGGACCACTTACTACAGCTCCAGTTGATTTTACTGTTTTAACTATTTTCTCTGCCGACTTGTCAACCAGATTATAGTCAAATGACTTAAGCTTTATTCGTATTCTTTGGTTAACCATGATTTATTAAGCTTTTGCTTTTCCGTTTACTTTTGCTAATACTTCTTCTTGAACATTTCTTGGTGCATCTTCATAATGGTCAAATTCCATAGTTGATGTTGCACGTCCTGATGTTAAAGTTCTTAATTGTGTTACATACCCAAACATTTCTGCTAATGGTACTTGGGCTTTTATAACTTGTGAGCCTGCACGACTATCCATTCCTTGTAATTGTCCTCTACGCTTATTCAAATCTCCAATTACATCACCCATATTTTCTTCAGGTGTCAAAACTTCCACCTTCATTATCGGTTCCAATAAAATTGGATTTGCTTTACGTGCTGCTTCTTTAAAGCCTATTTTAGCAGCTAACTCAAACGATAATGAATCCGAATCAACAGGGTGGAACGAACCGTCAAATAATCTAACTTTTAAGCTCTCAATTGCATATCCTGCTAATACACCATTTTTCATTGCTTGTTCAAAACCTTTTTGAACAGATGGTATGTATTCTTTAGGAATAGCACCACCAACAATTTCGTTTATAAACTCTAACCCTTTTTTGCT
>JACFNJ010000120.1:5839-8049 GCA_019454865.1 Bacteroidia bacterium | reverse complement strand
TCAATTTTCTTTTTTGCAATAAAATAATCCGGATAACTGTTTCGCAGTATGCTGCATAATTTTTTCGACTTAGCAAGATGCGTTAAAAACAAAGCTATACCCACTAAAGCATCTCTACCATAATGACTTTCCGGATAAATAATTCCTCCATTTCCTTCTCCACCAATTACCGCATTTGTTTCTTTCATCAGTTGCACAACATTTACTTCACCTACAGCACTTGCGTTATATTTTCCGTTGTGTTTTTCGGTAATATCTCTTAGTGCACGTGTAGATGAAAGATTAGAAACTGTATTTTTCTTTTGTCCTAATCGCTCTAATGTTTCGTTACTTACATTTTTCAATACATAATCAGCAACGGCAACTAATGTATATTCTTCACCAAACATACTTCCATCTTCATTTACCAATGCTAATCTATCAACATCCGGATCAACTACAATACCTAAATCAGCTTTGCTTCTTTTTACCTCATTAGAAATTTCATGAAGATTTTCAGGTAATGGCTCCGGATTGTGAGGAAATTTTCCATCCGGTGTACAGTATAATTCTATCACTTGCTCTACACCCAATGCTTTTAACAACATCGGAACAGCTATACCTCCTGTTGAGTTTACAGCATCAACTACTACTTTAAAGTTTCTTTCTTTTATGGCTTCTACATCCACCAACTCTAAAGCCAAAACTTTATCAATATGTTTTTTTATTGCATTTCTTCTTTCGGTTACTATTCCTATTTTATCTACCGATGCAAAATCAAAATCAGCTTTTTCAGCTATTGCTAAAACTTGTTTACCTACCTCATCACTAATAAATTCGCCATTTTCGTTTAAAAGTTTCAGTGCATTCCATTGTTTCGGGTTATGGCTAGCTGTAAGAATTATTCCTCCGTCTGCATTCTCCTCTTTAACCATTAACTCTACGGTGGGCGTAGTACTCAATCCCACATCAATTACATCAATGCCTATACCGATTAAGGTTCCTGTAACTAATCGATTAACCATATCGCCACTTATTCTGGCATCTCTACCTACTACAATTTTACATGTTGCTTTTTCGTTTTTAATGATTGAACCGAATGCAGCAGTAAATTTTACAACATCAATTGGGGTTAAGGCATCTCCGGCTTTGCCTCCTATTGTTCCTCTTATGCCTGAAATAGATTTAATTAAAGTCACTTTTTTATCGTTTTGCGGACGGCAAAAGTATTACTTGTAAATTAGCTAATCAAGTATAGTTTATAAGTTATTGATACACTAGCTTATTGGTGTATATTTTTTATCTATTCAGCAAAAAAACTAAACTTGCACCCAAAATGGAATTAGAAAAAGAATGGTTTAGTAATTGGTTCGATTCCCCGTATTATCATGTTTTATACAAAAATAGAGATATGCAGGAAGCAGAATTTTTTCTAAGAAACTTAGTTACAAAACTTACTCTTAACACTAACCAAAAACTTATAGACTTAGCTTGTGGCAAAGGCAGACATAGTATTTTTTTGAATTCTTTAGGTTTTGATGTTACCGGTGTAGATTTATCTTCAAACAGCATTGCATCAGCTAAAAATTTTGAAAACAACAAACTAACCTTTGAAGTTCAGGATTTACGCAATCTTAAATATGATTCGCAATTTGATGTTGCATTAAATTTATTTACAAGCTTTGGGTATTTTGATTGTAACAAAACCAATCAAACCGTAATTGAGCAAATACATAAAATCTTAAAACCACAAGGCATATTAGTAATAGATTTTATGAATGTGGATTTAGTATTAAAACATTTGAAACCTAAAGAAATTATAACAAGAGAAGGGATACAATTTACTATTTCAAAACAAATTGAAGATGGTGTAATAATTAAACAGATTGAGATAGAGGACGGGGGTAAGAAATTAAAGTTTCATGAAGAAGTGCAAATTTTAAATCGTATGGATTTTGAGAAAATTCTAACATCAGGAGGATTTACACTTCAAGCATATTATGGCAACTATAATTTAGAACCATTTGATACTATTACCAGTGAACGCTTAATTTTGGTGGCTACAAAAAATGCTTGAATATATTAAATATATAGACACACAATGGTTTCTTGCAATTAATAATGGATTACAAAATTCTGTATTTGATTTTGTATGTCCGTATTTGCGAGAGCCAAAATTTTGGATTCCACTCTATTTAATTGCAGCATGGGTTGCGTACAAAAAATTTGGA
>JACFNJ010000120.1:0-5829 GCA_019454865.1 Bacteroidia bacterium | reverse complement strand
TCTTGCAGCAGGAATATTGGTATTAGTAAGCGACCAATTTAGTGCCAATTTAATAAAGAAAAGTGTTATGCGTCTTCGTCCATGCAATGATCCAATTTTAAAATCACAAGTACATTTATTGGTACCCTGTGGAGGAGGATTTAGTTTTATGAGTGCACATGCTACCAACCATTTTGCTTTGGCTGTTTACTTTGGTTTACTATTTAAATCAACCTATAAATGGATTTTATATTTTACATTATTGTGGGCAGCATGTATTAGTATATCACAAGTATATGTAGGCGTACATTATCCAATGGACATTATATTCGGTGGAATTTGCGGCTCGCTTTTCGGGTATTTTTTCTATTCTTTTATAAACAAAAAACTAAAAATATAATACGATGGAATGGTGGTATTATGTATTATTAATTTCATCGCCTTTGCTGGGTGGTACAATTGGATATTATGCCAACTTAAGTAAAAAGTTAAACATAAAATTACTACTTGCATTTGCCGGAGCCTATCTTTTGTCAGTAGTATTGTTTCATTTAATTCCACACATTTATGTAGAAGCAAATGTATTAACCGGAGGATTATTATTAGCAGGTTTCTTTTTTCAGGTTTATCTCGAAAAATTTTCACGCGGCATTGAACATGGCCATATTCATTTACACAATCATAGCAAGAAGAATAAATTTATTCCATACGAAATATTAATTAGCCTTAGTTTACATAGTTTCATGGAAGGTATCCCGTTAGGTAGCGGGTTATTGATAGATAAACAAAGCCAACTTTCGTTTTTGTTTGGAATAATTAGCCATGAGCTTCCTGCTGCTTTTGCAATGGTAAGCTTGCTAAAAGCAAATCATCTTAAACCTAATTTATTGCGTATATTTATTTTGGTTTATGCCTGCATGAGTACATTAGGTGCAAGCATTAGTAATGTGCTTAAATACTCAATTGATACGCATGTGTTTGAGTATTTAATGGCATTTGTTATAGGAACTTTTCTTCATATTGCCACTACTATTTTATTTGAAAACAGCGAAGAACACCGATTTGATAAGAACAAGATTATTGCAATTATTGCAGGAATTATTTTAGCTACATTAGTTAGTTTGTAAACTTAATTCCCCAGCTGTTCATATCAGCATTTGCAAAATCTAATTTATACTTTTCCGGAATATTTCCGTGCAACATTGAGCCTACTTTTACACTTGGGAATATCTCTTCATACGTAAGCATCTCATTTAACGAAATACGTCTGTATATATGTGAGCGGGTAAGATTTTTCATTTCATCTAAACCGGATGCACCTAATAACTCTACAAAACTATGCACTGTACCCGCGTGGTAATTAGCTAAACGGTGTTTCTTATCATCAACAACTAAACCTACTGTAAGTTTTGGATCTTGCGTAGCAATTCCTGTAGGACAACGATTGGTATTGCATAACAATGCCTGAATACATCCAATAGCAATCATCATGGCACGAGCCGAGTTACATGTATCTGCACCTAATGCAATAGCACGGGCTATATGAAAACCTGTTGTAATTTTTCCTGAAGCAATAATTCGAATATGCTTTCTAATATCCAATCCGTTTAAAATATTATGAACAAAATCCAATCCATCAATCATTGGTGCACCAACGTAATTAGAAAATTCCTGAGGTGCTGCACCGGTACCTCCTTCACCACCATCTACCGTAATAAAATCAGGGTACACATCCAACTCTATCATTGCTTTACAAATTGCAATAAATTCACTTTTATGACCAATGCAAAGTTTAAATCCTACCGGTTTTCCACCTGAAAGTTCTCGTAATTTCTGAATAAACTTTACCATTTCAATAGGTGTACTAAATGCTGAATGGTAAGGTGGCGATGCTACTTTTGTATGTGGCTTGATGTGTCTGATCTTAGCAATTTCTTCTGTGTTTTTAGAAGCAGGTAAAATTCCTCCATGACCGGGCTTTGCTCCTTGCGAAATCTTTAATTCAATCATTTTCACATTAGGAATTTTTGCTTTTTCAGCAAACAAATCAGGATTAAACTTTCCGTTTTCATCTCTACAACCGAAGTATCCTGTACCAATTTGCCATATCAAATCACCACCATGCTTTAAATGGTAATCGCTTAAGCCTCCTTCACCGGTATTGTGCGCAAATCCACCTATTTTGGCTCCGGCATTCATTGACTCAACAGCTTGCGAACTTAATGAGCCATAACTCATTGCTGAAATATTTAATATACTTGCTGAGTATGGTTGTTTGCAATCTTTGTTTCCAAACAACACACGTGGATTATGATTTAATTGGTCAAAATCTTTTGGCGAAATTGAATGACACATCCACTCATAACCTTCAGCATATACGTCCAATTGTGTCCCAAATGGAATTGTTTCTAATTCTTTTTTTGCACGTTGGTATATTGTAGAACGATCAACACGATGAATAGGCCTTCCATCAATGTCAGACTCAACAAAATATTGGTAAATCTTAGGGCGCAACTCTTCCATAAAATAACGCAATCTTCCCAATACCGGATAAATTCTACGTACGGTATGTTTTTTCTGATACATATCAACATAGCCCATCCATGTAACTACGGCTAAAACAAAAAATACTACAAACCAATTGGGGTCCAAAAACCCTAGACATAAAGTTGCAATCAATGCTATGGAAGAGATAACAACAAACTGTTTACGCATATCTATTTATACTTTAAATAAAATATTTCTTTTTACTTAACTCATTAAAATAAATGATACTTCAAAGCGAGTTTGCCTAAAAGTAATCACCTTTGAGTTCGATGCAAATATATATATTAAAGTATGATAACACGTTTATTCTACTTCTTTTTAAACACATTTTATGTATTTAAAACTTAATACTATACACTTACTTTTTTAGCCTATTTTATTGTATTAACAATGTATTACTTACAGTTATTTTAGGTTTATTTTGTTATCACTTTAATATAACCCAAAACTGTACAACTTTTATTCTGCTTTTTCTATAATTTTTATAAAGAGTCAATTTTTATTTTAATCAGAACTTTTCAAAAGATAAATTTTGAAAAACAGTTGTAAGCAGCTAAAATTGACGAATGGATAAGAATTACTTTGCACACGAATCAGCATACATAGATGAAAATTGTACAATAGGAGATGGTACAAAAATTTGGCATTTTTCACACATCATGTCTAATTGCAAAATAGGAAACAACTGTAATATTGGACAAAATGTAGTTATTAGTCCGGAAGTAGTTTTAGGCAATAATGTTAAGATTCAAAACAATGTGTCAATATATACCGGAGTAGTTTGCGATGATGATGTTTTTTTAGGACCGTCATGTGTATTTACCAATGTTACCAACCCACGAAGTGCCGTAAACAGAAGAGGTCAGTATGCAAAAACACATATTGGAAAAGGCGCATCAATAGGTGCTAACGCTACCATTGTTTGTGGGCACGATATAGGAAAATTTGCTTTTATTGGTGCAGGTGCTGTAGTAACTAAAAATGTTCCTGACTATGCTTTATTAGTTGGTAATCCGGCAAAGCAAATTGGTTGGATGAGTGAGTATGGACATCGCCTTGCATTTGATAATAATGGTATTGCTACTTGCGAAGAAAGCAAACAACAATATCAACTAAAAGACAATACAGTTACACGAATTAAATAGTAGCTTAACCGGATATTTTTTCCCAAACTTCAAACGTATATGCATACGGATTTTTTTCATCAGGCAAATTGTCTGCTGAACTTTTAAGTTTAAATTTATTCGTATTAATTGAGGGGATAAAAATATCTGCATCAAAAGCATGTTGAATTCGGGTTAGATAAATAGTGTGTGCCATGTCCATTGCTTCGGCAAAAATAGTCCCTCCACCTATTATCATTAAATTGGTTTCCATGTTGTTTTTTGCATAATCAATTGCTGCTTGCAATGATGATACAATTACACATCCTTGTATTTGAAGATTTGGATTACGAGTTATAACAATATTTGTTCTATTGGGTAATGGTCTTCCAATGCTTTCCATAGTTTTTCGTCCCATTACTACACAATGACCGGAAGTAATATTTTTAAAATACTTTAAATCGGCAGGTAAATGGCAGAGTAATTGATTATTTTTACCAATACCATTATTTAAATCAGCGGCTACTACAATAGAAATTTTCATTAATTACATTTTATCTAAAACGAGTAAATAAATCCCTCACCAAAATGTATCTTAAAATACTTATTAATGAGGGAAATTATTACGACAAACTTTTTATTTCATTTACCAATTCGGTTAATGCCTTTTTAGCATCACCAAACAACATGCTTGTTTTAGGTTTAAAAAACAATTCGTTTTCAATACCAGCATATCCTGCTTTCATGCTTCGTTTATTTACAATTACATGAGCAGCATTTTCAACATCCAATATTGGCATTCCGTATATAGGTGATGATGGGTCTGTTTTTGCAGCAGGATTTACCACATCATTAGCACCAACTACTAATACTACATCTGTGGTATTAAATTCCGGATTGATTTCTTCCATTTCAACCAATTTATCGTATGCTACATTACTCTCAGCCAACAATACATTCATGTGTCCGGGCATTCGTCCTGCTACCGGATGAATTGCATACTTAACTTCTACACCTTCTTTTTCTAACACTTCTTCTAATTCATGCACTACGTGTTGAGCTTGTGCAACAGCCAAACCATATCCAGGCACTATAATTACTTTTTTAGCATACTTCATCAAAATTGCGCTATCGCTTGCATTTACTTCTTTTATCGTGCCTTGAATACTTGAACTACTAACGCCTTCTGCCTTATTACCTCCACCAAAATTACCTATCAATACATTAAGTAAACTTCTATTCATAGCATTACACATTACAATGGTTAGTAATGTACCCGCACTACCTACCAATATACCACCAACTAACATTACTTTGTTGTCATACAAAAATCCACCGCATGCAGCAGCTACACCAGTAAATGAGTTTAACAATGAAATAACAACCGGCATATCTGCACCGCCAATAGGCATAACAAACAATACTCCATAAACCAACGAAAGAGCTAACACTGCATAAAACAAATTTGCATTATTTTGCAGAACTGCAAATACAGCTGCAACAATAATAACCAGCAACAATCCGATATTAATAAATTGTTGGGCACCTAATGAACGATCTTTTACTTTACCACTTAGTTTACCCCAAGCAACCATACTACCGGCAAATGAAATTGAACCAATTATCATCCCTATTAATATTGTACTTAGTTCGCCAATAATTGGTCTTACCACGGGTTCGCCAATAATATAGCTTACATCTTCCGGTATTATATCTTGTGCCAACTCAATTTGTAAATGCTGAAATTCAATAATAGAGATTAGCATTGCACATGCTCCACCCATGCCATTAAATAAACTTACCATTTCAGGCATTGCAGTCATTTGAACTTTTTTAGCTACAATCCATCCTACTATGGTTCCTATTAATAATCCTCCAAAAATAAATGGTAAATTATGTAAGTGATTTCCTTCGGAATCGGTGTATAAAAAAATTGTACCCAATATGGCTATCGTCATCCCGAATGCAGCTATTAAATTGCCTTTACGTGCAGTAGCAGGATTCCCCAAAAACTTTAGCCCCAATATAAATGTTACCGATGCAACAAGGTATATAATTTCTAAAATGTATTTCATCATAATCTTAATTAATTATTTCTTTTTCTTTTTAAACATTTCCAACATTCTGTCGGTAACTACAAACCCGCCTACAACATTAAGTGTACCTAATATAACAGCAAAAAAACCAAGTATTAAGGAAG
>JACFNJ010000119.1 GCA_019454865.1 Bacteroidia bacterium | reverse complement strand
AACTTCGGGTTTATTTTTACGGCAAGCATTGTGTTTACATCTTTTATGGTTTTTGCATCCATAAGTTTACTAAACAAATGAACGGAATGAAACACTAACGATGAAAATTGTGCAAGCCTTACGGTAGGAAAATTTGCTGGTCGGGTTTTTGAAAATTTCCATGTGCTTTTGTCAATTTTTGGTAAGTGGTATTTGCTTTGCAAAAATTTAAACTCCTGATTCAGTAACTTGGTGTAATTGTCTTCACTGATTACAGGCAAAAAACCGCTAACACCAAAAATCAAACTATCAATCTGTGCTTCGTTGTGTTTGTGCTTGGCAAATAATTTGTCCGGGATATAATTAGCCAATAAATAAAAAGGCTCGGCATTAACTTGCATGCCAAAATATTTTGCCATTGTTACATACAAAAGCTTTTCCCAACTGTTTTTATACAACTGTAATTGCTTTTCTAATGTTATACATTTTTCTTCCAAACGCTCAATAGCCAGCCTTTGAATAAATTGGTTGATAATAAATTCTTCCGGCAAACGAAGTTGTGTTTGGCAAGGAATTTTTTGTTTTGAATTTAATAACGATTGATAGGTTTGTATCAGTTCAGGTTTAAGTATGTTTTTTAATTCTAAAGTTGGAATGTTTAGCTCCAAATCGTTGTTAAAAACCACATGCAAAATTACATTATTATATGCCTTGTCGTTTTGGTGTTTGTGTTTTATCCAGTCGCTGCTGTTAATGTGCATTTCAATATTTCCTGCCCAAATTGTACCATCCAAAACAATTCTTGCATTAAAAAAATCAGGTCCGGAATCGTTGTTGTGTGTTCCGGTTTTAATTACTTCTATTTTTTTACCGTCAGTAGTAGTAAGTGTTTTGTGTAATAACGTTTTGCTTTGCCAGATGTAATGTAATAACTCTTCTTTCATAGTGGTGTATCATTAAAATTTAACAAAACGTATTTATCACACAACTCAAATAATTTTGTATTGCAGTAGCAATGCTGCCATTTCTTGTGCCATTTTTTGCGCTTCTTCTTTTGCTTTTACTGCAAAAAGCTCTGTATTGTCTGCATATATTATACTACGTGAAGCGTTAATTAATAATCCACAAGTAGCATTCATACCATGCTTAGCCACATCGGCAAGGCTGCCCCCTTGTGCACCAACTCCCGGTACTAAGAAGAAATAGTCCGGTACTCTTTTACGTATTTCGCCCAACTCTTGAGGTTTGGTTGCACCCACTACAAACATGAGTTGAGTTGATGGTGCAATTGATGAAAAGGTATCAATTACATTTTCATAAAGCTTTTTCTCACCGGATTGCTTTTGTTCAAAATCAGCACTTCCCGGATTGGATGTTAATGCAAGCACAATTCCCCATTTATTGGCATAATTAAAAAACGGAGCAAGTGAATCTTTTCCCATGTAAGGAGCTAACGTTATTGAATCAAACGAAAGTGTTTCAAAAAACGCTCGCGCATATTGGTTGCTTGTATTGCCTATATCACCACGCTTAGCATCGGCTATTGTAAAAATGTTTTTAGGAATATATTCTAAAGTTTGTTGCATAGTATCCCAGCCTTGTGTGCCGTATGCTTCATAAAAAGCCGTGTTGATTTTATAACTAACACAATAATCTTTAGTAGCATCAATAATGGCTTTATTAAAGGCAAGCATTGGATTTTTTTCCTTCATCAAATGCTTGGGGATTTTTTCCATATCGGTATCTAAACCTACACACAAAAAACTATGTTTTAGTTTGATTTGTTGAAAAAGTTCTTCCTTGGTCACAGTATTTTTTAATTAAAACAGAAAATTTATATCAAGAGCAAAATTATGAATATCCTTGTTTTTAAATAATGGTTTTAGGTTTGGAATTAGTCCGTCATTTATATTCAGTAATCCATATTTAATCATACATTGAAAACCAAAGATTCCTCCATAAAACTGTAAACCACCTGCAACTGCAATATCCTCTTTTTTGAATTTCGGCACTTGCGAATCCGGTAAAATTTGCGGATTTATTTTTATTGTAGCATTCATCAACTGCGAGTATTGCAACCCCAAAACAAGATTACTTGTGTTTTTATTATTTAAAGAACGTACCCAATAAATTGGAATATCCAAGTAATACAACTTTATCGTTTCATATTCATCTGCCTTATTGTTAAAGTTGCTACCTCGAATGGAGAAACCTGCTTCTGTTTGGATGGCACTTTTTTTCCCTACCTTATACCGATAATACAATGCACCATTTAATCCAAAAGCAATTGTAGGGTTTTCTAGTTCATTGCCAAGTAATGAGCTGATATTGCTTCCCAGCCTTAATCCAAATATGTGTGTTTCATCCATGTCTCTATGAAATCGTTCAAATGCACCCGGATCATCCTCCTCCGTAGTGTCAATACTATCTGTTTGTGCCCAAATAATATTTGAGAAACAAATAAATCCAATCAAACAAACAAATGATTTATACCATTTCATACCTACAAATTTAAAGTATTTGCGCTACAATGTATGTTGGAGCTATTCTTATTTTAGTTTAATATCATTCGCTAAAAAATCAACACTTAAATATTTTTGTAATATTTATCTGAGGAATCAACTAATCAACTGCCTCTTTTCTTTTAAAAACTTATCAACCAACTAACACAGAACATAAAATTCTGCTATTTTCGTACACTTTTAAAAATAGAAACATAAACATTATGGCAGTAGAAATTGTAGGTAAAATTATTCAAAAATTTGACAAAATTGAGGGTGTAAGCAAAACCGATAAACCTTGGAGTAAACAAGATATTTTATTAGAAACTCAAGAAAATTTTCCGAGAAAAGTTTTAATAACAGCGTTTAGTGAAAAAATTTCAGAAATAGCAAATTTTAAAGTTAACGATGAGGTAATAGCATCAGTAAATATCGAGAGCAGAGAGTTTGGCGGCAAGTGGTACACCAATATTAATGTTTGGCGTATGCAATACAAAAATAATGGCACCGGAAGCAATGGTCATGCAGCATCAGCAGTAACAGGAGATGAAACCTCTTTTTATTCCGATGAGCAAGACTCGGATGTTTTGCCTTTTTAAAATAGTAAAAGCGCTTAAAGCGCTTTTTTTATGAGATACTATTACCTTTGTAGGCTTTATGAGAATTCACAATTTACATATTTATAATACACTTACCCGAAAAACTGAAAAGTTTGTTCCCTTACATGCAAACTTAGTTGGTATGTATGTGTGCGGACCTACAGTTTATAACAATGCACATTTGGGTAATGCACGTACCTTTATTTCGTTTGATGTTGTGTTTCGTTATTTGCAACACTTAGGCTATAAAGTGAGATATGTTCGCAATATTACAGATGCGGGACACTTGGAAAGCGATGCTGACGAAGGAGAAGATAAAATAAGCAAAAAAGCGAAGCTGGAACAATTAGAACCCATGGAAATTGTTCAACGTTATACTGTAGATTTTCATGGTGTAATGCGTGCTTTTAATGCTCTTCCGCCAAGCATTGAGCCTACTGCTACAGGTCATATCATTGAGCAAATAGAAATGACCAAACAAATTTTAGATAATGGCTTTGCTTATGAAAGTAATGGCTCGGTATATTTTGATGTAGAAAAATTTGCTAAAGATTATAATTACACGGTGCTTACCGGCAGAAACTTAGAAGACCTACTTAATGGCACACGCGAACTTGGCGGGCAAGATGAAAAACGTGGACGATTAGATTTTGCACTTTGGATAAAAGCAAAGCCGGAACACATTATGCGCTGGAAAAGCCCATGGGGAGAAGGCTTTCCGGGATGGCACTTAGAGTGTTCAGCCATGAGCAGAAAATACTTAGGCGAGCAATTTGATATACATGGCGGTGGTATGGATTTAGCACCTACTCATCACACTAACGAAATTGCTCAAAACGTATCATGCTCACAAAACAATACTCCTGTTCGGTATTGGATGCACACAAACATGCTTACCGTGAACGGACAAAAAATGAGCAAAAGTCTTGGAAATTCTTTCTTGCCACACGAGTTATTCAGTGGCTCACACGCCTTGTTAGACAAAGGTTATAGCCCTATGACAGTAAGATTTTTTATGTTGCAAGCACACTATCGCAGTACACTGGATTTTAGTAACGATGCTTTACAAGCTGCCGAAAAAGGGTTTATTCGGCTTATGAGTGCAATGAAAATATTGCCCACACTTAAAACCGCAGATAAATCAACGGTATCAATAGCAGATTTGGAGGCAAAAATATATGCAGCATTGGATGATGATTTTAATACTCCAATTGCTTTATCGTATGTATTTGAAGGAGTACGAATAATAAACAGTGTAAATGATGCGAAAGAATCGTTATCAACCGATGACAAAATAAAATTACAGGAACTTATGCAGCAAATTGTACACGATGTGTTAGGTCTGCAGCAAGAAGAAACAGCCAATACGGATAAAATAGATGGTTTGATGCAAATGATATTGGATGTACGTACTGAAGCAAAATCAAGAAAAGATTTTTCAACATCCGACTTAATTCGTGATAGGTTAAAAGAGATTGGCTTTGAAATTAAAGATGGAAAAGAAGGAAGCACTTACTCAATTTTAAAGTAAATGATGCAAAAAATAACTAAGCAATTTTATTGGGCAATTTTGATATTATTTGTTGCTGCATGCGGTAATGAAAAAGATAGCAAGCCCAAAACCGCCATACAAGAAGCAGCCCCTTACAAGCAACTTTCACCTTCATTTGATAGTGACAGTGCATATTATTTTGTTGAAAAACAAGTGAGTTTTGGATCTCGTGTAACCAATAGCAAACCACACAAACAATGCGGAGATTGGATGGTGAGTGAATTAAAAAAATATGCTGATAATGTAATTGAACAAAAAGCAACCATTACTAGCTTTGATGATACTAAACTTAATATACGAAATATTATTGCTGAGTTTAATCCCAATGCATCTAAACGAGTTTTGTTGTGTGCACACTGGGATAGCCGTCCCTATGCCGACCAAGATATTACTAATAAAGACAAAGCCATTGCCGGAGCAAATGATGGAGCAAGTGGTGTAGGTGTATTGATGCAGATAGCACAAACATTGAAAAAAATTCCAACTTCAATTGGTGTTGATATTGTATTGTTTGATGCCGAAGATTTAGGAAAACCAGAGTTTGATAACAGTTATTGTTATGGTTCTCAATATTGGAGTGCCAACTTACACAAACCCAATTACCGTGCTAATTATGGTATTTTGCTTGATATGGTGGGAGCTGCAAATGCAAAATTTGTGTGGGAGCTAATATCCATTGAAGCGGCTCAACCCGTATTGCAGGCTGTTTGGCAAACGGCACATAATTTAGGCTACAGCAATTATTTTATGTATTTCCAAAAAAGCGGAATTATTGATGATCATTATTACATAAATAAAATTGCAAAAATCCCAACCATAGACATTATACATTATGATGCAGCATCAACAACCGGTTTCCCGGTTCATTGGCATACACACCAAGATAACATGAGTGTAATTGACAGAAACACACTAAAAGCAGTTGGGCAAACGGTTTTAGAAGTTATCTACCAATCTGCGAATAATTAATTTAGCAATTTTTAAACTGCTTTTTATAGGCTTGTATCTATTTGCACCAATTATCTTCATTTACCTTTTGATTAGGTTTATCTTTTAATTGTAAAAATAGTTTGACAATCTCATTTCAAACTAAACCGCCTAACAATCAATAACATTAATCGATACTTGTTTTTGTGTTTGCTTGTACTGATATGTGTCATGTTTTAAATAAGGCATGCCACATTGTTTTGAATCATTCTAAATAAAATTAATTCATTATGAGATTTACGTACTTAGCAATTTTACTAACATCAGTTGCCTTAGTTTCCTGCGAAAAAGAGGAATCAACTCCTGAACAAACAACACCAAAACAAGTTCAAATTCCTTTTACCGGAAATTGGCAAAGGCAGTTTGAAGCAGGACCAAATAATGTGCAAACTAGTAATTATCTTATTTATCAGGACAGTATTCGGTATATATTGGAAGGCCCTATAGGACAGGCAAATTATATGCTTTTTAGAGATACATTTATTATAGAGAATAATCGTTTTATTGGGCATACAAGCACAAACCAACACTATTTAATTTTTGTAAAAAACCATAGTAGCGATTCTATTTCAATTTATAAACAAGAAGTAGATAATGTGGCCGAAGGCTTAACAGTTGAAGTTCCAGACGAATCAACTACAGCTAATTTTGGATGGGGATTATATTATAAGAAATAAGGGAATTTGTAAATTAAACCTATTCAAATAATATTCTAACAAATGAAAAAACATATTTGTTTAACTTCCATTGCACTTACTTTAGTAATAATCGGTTTTTATTCGTGTAAAAAAGAGGAAAATTCAAAAGCAATGTTAGAAACGCCTTCTGCCACAGCAGTTCAATCAGCGTTTTTAGGAGCTATTAATATTGATAAATTAGAACAGTATGCAGGGCAAGAAATTCCGGATTATATAACCAAAGATAATTCTGGAGGTAATTATGTAACGGATAAAGGTGCTACGCTTGGTAGAGTTTTGTTTTACGATAAAAAGCTATCAACACTAAATATTGTTTCATGTGCAACTTGCCATATACAACAGTATGCCTTTGGCGATACAGCACGTGCAAGTTTGGGTGTAAATGGATCAACCGGAAGGCATAGCATGCGGCTTGTAAATGCAAGATTTGGTTCAGAAACAAAGTTTTTTTGGGACGAAAGAGCATCATCACTTGAAGACCAAACAACAAAGCCAATACAAGACCATAACGAGATGGGCTTTAGCGGACAGAATGGCGATCCCGGAATTAATGATTTAATTGTAAAACTGAGTAAAGTAAGTTACTACAAAGAGCTTTTTAAGTTTGTATATGGAAGTGAGGAAATAACAGAAAATAAAATTCAACTTGCACTTGCTCAATTTATCCGTAGTGTTCAAGCATTCGATTCAAAATACGATGAAGGGCGAAAACAAGTTAATAGTAATTTAGCCGACTTCCCAAATTTTAGTTCGGAAGAAAACTTTGGCAAATACTTGTTTATGACACCAGCAATATTTGATGCAACCAGCAAAAGAGTGGGAGGAGGCTTAGGTTGCAACAATTGTCATCGGGCACCGGAGTTTGATATTGACCCGGATTGTAATAGTAATGGCGTTAGTAATCGTATTGCTGGTGGAACTGATTATACAAACACAAGAGCACCTTCATTACGTAATGTTTATGATTTAAAGGGTAATTTGAATGGTCCATTAATGCATAACGGCTCGTTTTATACAATACAATCTGTACTCGAGCACTATAATAATTTAACGGATGCTTCTGCAAATAATCCAAATTTGGATATAAGACTAAAACCTAATGGAACAAATGGACAACAACTACAATTAAAGCCTGAAGAAATTACTGCAATTGTTGCCTTTATTAAAACATTGTCAGGAAATTCGGTCTATTCAAATTTGAAATGGTCAAACCCATTTCCTAATAGGAATTAAGTATCTATTCTTTTATAAAAGTAGTGTAATAAACATTTGTGCCGGAGTTTATTTTACACTTATATATTCCAGCTTTATAGTTTTCAACAAATAAGTTAGGTGAAATATTATTAGTAAAAGTTGATGTTGTGGCTTCTCTACCCAAAGCATCATATACCGTTATGGTTCCGTTTGAGTATGGTGGCAACACGGACAAATCAAACCACAAGGTATGATTTGCAGGATTTGGATAAACCGTTATATCCGATTTAACAGAGGAGTTTATCAAATCTTTTAAGCCTGTAGTACGATATATTCTAAATGTAAATGATGAGGATGAATCAATGCGATTAAATGTACTTGTTGGTACTAATGTTAAATGAAAATAAGTCATAACATAAGTTGTGATAGGATAGTTGCCTATTTGTGTTGTATCTGCACTTCCGGTTAGTAAAGCACAACCGGTTTCGCCACCTCGTATTACACAACGGTTCAAACACAAGTACTCAAACCCTGAAGGAATGCCTTTAATATCCAATA
>JACFNJ010000392.1 GCA_019454865.1 Bacteroidia bacterium | reverse complement strand
CCCAAAACCAGCGAAATTCGCGGTTGTGGCGCAACTGGGCAAGCAGCGAGGCAAAATAAGCGGTCATGCGGACGCGCAAAGTAACCCGCCGAAAATAGATGACATTGCCCACGGCAAAGTTTTGCCATTGGCGCTGGTTCATCTGTTGGCGATGCGGCGCAAAATCGGCGGAGAAAATGAAGCTGAGCAAATTGAGTCCGGCCGGCCGGCCCCGGCGGTAGCGCAGATCAATCTGGGTGGCATCGTACAGCTTCAACAGGATGGCGTTGGCGGCGATCACATCCAGATAATTGTCTACCAGCAGGGCCGGCAGTTGGATATCGGCCAGCATCTGCAGCACCGAGGCCAATATTTCGCCGGCCTCGGTTTCGGTGGCGTAAATCTGCTCGTTATCCAGCCCGGTGGCTGCCAAAAAAAATTCGCGCCGTTCACCCATTGTCAATTCCAGCGTGTTGGCCAGGCTCAGCAGAGTTTGATCATCCAGCAACGCCCGCTCGCCGCGCTCAATTTTGCCGATGATGATCTCGTTCAGCGGGCTGTGCGGGTCGAACTGCAATGCCTGTTCAGCCAGTTTGGCCTGAGTCAGGCGGTTGCCATCTTCGTCAAAATGTTCCTTGCGCAGGGCGGCAATCAGCGTGCCAAATTCTCTGCGGTTCATGGGATTGCTCCGGCAAAACTACTAACCTGAGTTCGGGAATTATTGTGTAGGATGGGTTGAGCCAGAATCAGACACGGTTTTACGTGAAATGGTGGGTTTCATTAGCCTGATTTTAGCGTAGAGTCGAGTGAAACCCATCAATTTTACAACATACTCTGTTTGGCTACACCATTCAACCCACCCTACGATTGAATTATCGAACTCAGGTTAATAGTGTAAAAAACACACTAACTAAATCTAAAAAGAAAAGACCAAAACATTTATTGTTTTTGTTACACTTACAATAATCGAGAATCGCCTTTTTGTCAATACTACACTAAGTAATTTTAAGGTTGAGATAATTGCAACAGCGACGGTACTGCGTCGGCCAGCCAGTAGCG
>JACFNJ010000118.1:296-8090 GCA_019454865.1 Bacteroidia bacterium | reverse complement strand
CATGTTGCCAAGCGAAATATTTCCTGAGGTCATTATTAAAGTATCTAAAATGTAACGGTTTCCGCTAAAATTAACTGAAGCTGCTGTACCGCTATTGTTGATAATTACTTTAGGTAATGAGGTAGTTGCCGGAAACTCGCCACCTACAGTTTGTGTTTCGGTGCCAGCATACGTAAGTGATGAGCCGGTAGCCCAATTGCGATTAGTAATTGTGGTTACTAAAGCGTTTTTATTAATCTTAACAACTTTACCTCCATTATTTACATTAAAATTTATTGCACTTATATTTTGATTTGAAGACGTTCCTGCAATTTCAAATGTTCCTGAAACATCAATAGAATCAAAGGTGGATGTAACAGTTCCTGTTCTTGACATATTACCATTTACACGCAAAGTTGCATTTGGTGTAATTATTACATCACCGGCATTAGTTCCACCATCTGCACGTAAGTCTCCATTTGCAATGAGTGTACCTGATGATACAATAATTCTACCTGCTTTAAAATTGTTGGGTAGTGTAGCAATGGCTCCGGTATTTAAAGCAAATTCACAGTTCCAAAACTGAGGATTTGCTCCCCATTGTCCGCTTGTGAAAATATTACGCGTATTTCCTGTAAACTTAATTTTACCAAAACCCATAGCACCATTTTGGATTGTGAAATTTATAGTTGCAGAGTATGTTAATGGAAAAGTAAATGGAGCAGTATTAGTAAAAGCAGCAATTGAACCGCTTACTGTTAATATAAAATCATTTAATATTAACCGAACCCCTGAACTGTTTTGAAATGCAATGTTTACACAGCTTTCATTTTGTGTTAAAGATAGTGTATGCCCTTGTTGGATATAAACTGTATCCATGTTGCCGGGTATTTGCCCACTTGTGGCTGCATTCCATGTGGATGTTCCGGTGTTGTATCTTTCCCATGTAGTGTAGTTATTCCAATTTCCGGTAGCTACTGTTCGGTATCCATATTGAGCAAAATTAGATTCACACAGTAAGAATAATGTGAAAATAAGTAAATAGATTTTTTTCATATCAGGTTATTATTTAAAGTTCAAATATAGAAAGTCAAAACTTAATACCCATTACAATTTAAT
Organism: Bacteroidia bacterium; assembly: GCA_019454865.1. Lineage (GTDB taxonomy): Bacteria > Bacteroidota > Bacteroidia > UKL13-3 > UKL13-3 > UBA6183. The sequence continues at coordinate 6,992 of JACFNJ010000118.1, read as the reverse complement.
AAAAAAGCCGTTTCACAATTGTGAAACGGCTTTTAAAATTTAAGATATTTTTTTATGGATTAAAATTTCATTGTTAAACCAAGATTTAACCATGCAATACCATAACCTATTTCGCCAAATGCACCAATTTTATCTGTAAAGTAATAGCGTGCTCCCAAATGGAAACCATAAACTAAGCCTCCGGCAGATGCTGCTGTAATATCCGGACCGGTGTATCCGGCAGGTTTTGTAACTGAAGTTGAAGCTGCATTATAACCTAATAATACACCTGCATAGGGGTCTAACTTATCACTGGTAGCAAAATGGTATGAACCTCTTGCTCCAATAATAATATAATTGTAGTTCCATTTCCAATCACCTGAAGGGTACGTTACAGTATTGGATGAACCGGCATACCCAAGGTATCCACCTACACTTATTTTTTCTTTTAATCCATACTCGTAGCTAATGCCAATTGGTGGAATAGTAGTGGAGAAACCTGCTCCACTTAATGTAGAGCCTAATCCTAATCCTATGTTTAATTGACTGCTGCCTTGCTCATACGATTGTGCTGATGCACCAAATGTTCCGGCTGCAAGTAATGATACAACCGTAAAAAGTTTTAATGTTAGTTTTTTCATAATTTGTAAATTTAATTTGTTGGTTTATGATACAAATATGAAAATAATATGCGCTATGCTACAATACGTGAATTAACCTAATTTTGGGTTAAACTAAATTTCAAAATCAGATATGCTCTTTAAATAATTTTGGTTAACTAATTTGCCCCCACCGAGCTTTCTTTTGGTAATTTGTTAAATAGGTTTTTAACAATAAGTTTTGTTCGGTTTCTAAATTCGGGTCGCTATCAAGTATTTTTAGTACAGTTTCTCTAGCTTGTGTTAATAGGTATTGGTCTTTAGCAATGTCTGCAATTTTTAAATCTAAAACACCACTTTGTGCGGTTCCTTCTAATTGCCCGGGTCCTCTAAGGTTTAGGTCCACTTCTGAAATTTCAAACCCATTGTTTGTGTTACACATTGTTTTAATTCGGAGTTTACTTTCGTTGCTAAGTTTGTATCCGGTTAGTAATATGCAGTAGCTTTGCTCGGCACCTCTTCCTACTCGCCCACGTAATTGATGCAATTGTGATAAGCCAAACCGTTCAGCACTTTCAATAACCATAACACTTGCATTGGGTACATTTACTCCTACTTCTATTACTGTAGTAGCAACTAATATTTGTGCTTCGCCTTTAATAAATCTATTCATTTCCGCATCTTTATCAGCCGGTTTCATTTTACCATGCACCATTGCAATTTGGTATTGTGGTTGCTGAAAATGCTTTATCAATTCATCAAAGCCATTTTGTAAATTCATGTAATCCATTTTCTCACTTTCTTCTATTAACGGATATACAATATATACTTGCCTGCCTTTGCTTATTTCGCTACGCAAAAAGCCAATTACTGCTAAGCGGTTTTCATCAAACCGATGAATTGTTTTTATTTCTTTTCTACCAGCCGGCAATTCATCTATTACACTTGTATCCAAATCGCCATAAAGTGTCATGGCAAGTGTGCGCGGTATTGGTGTTGCAGTCATTATTAGCACATGCGGAGGTGCTGTGTTTTTCTTCCATAATTTTGCACGTTGTTCTACTCCAAATCGATGTTGTTCATCAATAATAGCAATACCAAGATTTTTAAATTGTACTACACTTTCAATTAGTGCATGTGTTCCTACCAATATTTGAATACTGCCTTGCTTTATTCCTTCTACAATTTCCTTTTTCTTTTTAGCACTTGTAGTTCCGGTGAGTAATTCAACTTTTAATGGCATCATACCAAGTAGTGAATTAATTGTAGCGTAGTGTTGTTGTGCTAAAATTTCTGTTGGTGCCATCATACAAGCTTGGTAATTGTTATCAATTGCCATAAGCATGCTCATAAGAGCTACTACGGTTTTGCCGCTGCCCACATCGCCTTGCACCAATCGGTTCATTTGCTTTCCGCTTTTTACATCATTTCTAATTTCTTTTAAAACCCGTTTTTGTGCATTAGTTAGCTCAAAAGGCAAGTTGTTGTGAAAAAATGTATTGAAGTTTTCGCCAATTGTTACAAGTTTAATTCCGTTATACAGTTGGTTTCTGTTTTGTTTATAACGTAACAATCGAAGTTGAATAAAAAATAATTCTTCAAACTTTAATCTTTTTTGTGCTTCAATTAGCCGTGCAGCATTTTCAGGAAAATGAATTTGCTCAATTGCTTGTTTGCGTGGTATTAAGTTGTTTTTCTGCAAAACTTCAATTGGTAAATTTTCTTCAATTTCAAATCTTGTATCCGTTAGTAAAGTATTTGTTAGTTTCATCAATGCTTTACTATCCATGCTTCGGTTGCGCATTTTTTCAGTAATTGAATAAAATGGCATGATGTGAAGATACTTTTTATTCTCTATCTGTTCCGGGTCATCAATTACCGGATGTGCAATATTATAATACCCATTAAACTCGGATGGTTTGCCAAAAACAAGGTATTCTTTTCCTGCTGTAATTGAACTTTGAATCCATTTTATTCCTTTAAACCAAATGAGTTCAATTTTACCTTTGTCGTCTGTTAATTCAGCTACTAACCGTTGTGCTCTGCTTTGACCTAATACTCTAAAATTTGAAATCTTACCTTTGAGTTGGATAAACGGAAGTTGGTTGTTTATCTCTGTAGTTTTATATACTTGCGAGCGGTCAATATGGCGATAAGGAAAATGAAATAACAAATCCTCAAAAGTAAAAATACCGAGTTCTTTTTTTAAGATATCGGCTTTGGCTGCTCCAACTCCTTTCAGAAATTCAATAGGTGTTTGTAAAAAATGCACGATGCAATTTAAATGAATTGATAGGCTAACACAAATGTGTTTATCCGCAAATAAATGTGTACTATTATTTTGAATAAGATGTATTTTAGCGGCATGAGTAAACTATCGTTGTTTTTGTTAAGTACTTGCCTAAGTGTTGTTGTAGGCGCACAAACCATATTATTCCCTATACAAATTAAAGACAAATGGGGATATACAAACGTGCAAGGCAAAATGGTAATAGCTCCAATGTATGATTATGCAGAAAGTTTTTACGAAGGGTATGCTGTAGTTGCGTTAAATAATCAACCGTGTGTAATTAATTCTGCCAATATGCGAGTAATTGATACCGGATTGTATTCATCCATTCAACGTTTTAGTGAAGGATTAGCTAAGGTTAGAGATTATAAAAATCATCAGTTTTTTATTGATTATGAAGGAAACCAAAAAATTGTAGTTAATGATGCATATTATGATGCTCGACCATTTCATAATGGCTTATCCTTGGTAGCACAAGAAAGTGAAATTCATGAAACAAAATTTGGTAAAGATATATCTACACTTGGTTATCGTTTTGGATACATGAATAAGCAAGGTGAAATTGTAATTCCGATTGGATTGGATGATGCAGATGATTTTGTTGATGGCGTTGCTCGTTACAAGCAAGGAACAAAATTTGGATTATTAGATTCAAATGGAAAAAAAATAATTGAAGCAAAGTATTTTAATATTGGGGCTTTTCATGATAATTTAGCAATTGTAGATGCAGGAGGCAGATATGGTTTTATAAATAACGAGGGAAAAGAGGTGATTAAACCAATTTATGAATTTGCAACTGATTTTAGTGAAGGATTAGCAGGGGTAATGATAAAAGGAAAGTATGGATTTATTAATGCTGATGGTAAACTTATAATCAATCCGGAGTATGATGCTGTCCGTCCGTTTTCGCAAGGTTTGGCAGCTGTAAAGGTGCAAAACAAATGGGGATTTATTGATGCAAACGGAAAATTAAAAATGGGATATGTTTTTGATAATGCAACCATGTTTTCTGATGATAGATGTGCTATTTTACTGAAAAGAAGGTGGGGATTTATTGATACAACAGGCAGGTTGGTAATATCAGCAGAGTATGACGCAGTAGGTATATTTAAAGATGGTTTGGCAGAAGTATTACGAGGTAAAGTTAGTGCTTATGTAAATAAAAATGGTACTGTAATTCCTATTCTTCGGTAAATTACCTTAGCAACTAATGATTTTTTAAAAACTTTTCATTGCGCTATGAATACAATACATTTGCGGCACTTTATATTATGGCATTTAGAGATATTAATTCGAAAATAATTATAAAAACTCCTGACCAAATTGATGGTATCAGGCGTGCATGCAAATTGGCTGGCGAAACATTAAAAGCCGTTGCACCTTTTGTAAAAGCAGGAGTTACTACATTAAAACTAAATGATATTGCAGAGCAATTTATGCGCGATAATGGTGCAATACCTGCAACTATTGGTTACAATGGTTATCCCAAAGCAAGTTGTATTTCAGTAAATGATGTAATCTGCCATGGAATACCCGGTAGTTACGAATTACGTGATGGTGATATATTGAATGTAGATGTAACTCCTATTTTAAATGGTTATTATGGAGATACAAGTACCATGTTTGCAGTTGGCGAAATAACTGAACATGCAAAAAAATTAATTGCTGTTACCAAAGAATGTTTACGTTTGGGTATTGAGCAATGCACGCCCGGTAAACGAATTGGTGATATTGGTTTTGTTATAAACCAGTATGCAGTTAAAAATGGATTTAGTACTGTATATGAATTTTGTGGGCATGGAGTAGGGCTTAAATTTCATGAAGAGCCTGAGATATGCCATATTGCTGATGCAAATATAGGTGCAGTAATGCAACCCGGGATGATTTTTACAATTGAACCAATGATTAATGCCGGCAAGGCAAGAGCTAAAATAGATAAGCGCGATGGGTGGACGGCTAGAACGATAGATGGTAAGCTATCGGCACAGTTTGAGCATACTATTTTAATTACTCAAACTACTGCCGAAGTGCTTACCGATGTTGCTGGTGAATTTTAAATTTTAACTTTTTTAAATTTTTTAAGCTGCTGCTAAGTTTAATTCGTGAGTTGATACGGATAGTTGGTGCTCCAATACTTCATAGTCATCTATTAACGAAACAAGGTTTCTTTTGTTAATAGCTGCCAATTCAATTTTTAAACAAATACCTGCTGCATAACTCATCTCTAAAACCTCACAACTGGATTTCAGTTTGTGGGATAAATAACAAGCTAATTCATGGTTGTTTGCTAAAATGGCTAATCGGAGATCGTTAACCATTTTTGGTGTTTGGCTTACAAATGTTGTTGTAAGCTCGTGTACGAAACTTGAATCTCCGTCTGCAATTACGGAGATGTAGTTTAAACTGTAATACGTACCGTAGTTTAAAGTGTTCATAATTATTAAATTTAAAGTGTTGTTTGTTTTTATTTTTTATTTCTTTAATCAGCTATTCGTTTGCTTAAAACAACCGAAAAGCACTTACAAATATAAATTCAAAAATTAGAAATGCAAATTTTATTTCGATAAAAAGCTGTTTATTTCTATAAACAGCGAATAAAATAATCAATTTTTTTGTAATTCGCTGAAAATCAATACTAAAAATTTTGAAGATTTTTATTGGTTTTTATATTCAGCAACTTATTTCATGAAACAGTCGTTTGTTTCTTATTATGTTGTTTTGATTACATTGGAGCTATGTTTCATTATGCTTTATAGTTTATTAAGATAAAACTATCTGTAAAGGAGGATTACTTTTTATATTTGCAGCGAATTTTTTAAAATGAAAATTTATTTTGATAATGCTGCAACAACTCCTATTCACCCTTTGGTGATTAGCGAAATAAATAATGTAATGCAGGATTGTTTTGGTAATCCATCTTCCATTCATGCCGAAGGAAGAAAAGCTAAAACACTTATAGAAGACTCACGAAGAAAGATTGCAACACTATTGGGCTGTGCACCGGGGGAGATTTTTTTTACCTCCAGTGGAACTGAGGCGGATAATATGGCTATCCGAAAATCGGTAGAGGACTTAGGAGTAAAAAACATAATTACTTCGGCAATTGAACATCATGCTGTGCTTCATACAATTGAAGATTTGGTACAAAACGGAAAAGTTACCGTGCAATATGTTAATTTAAATGAGAATGGACATGTTGATTTGCAACATTTGGAATTGCTATTAAGTAATTCTTCAAATAATTTGGTAAGTTTAATGCATTGTAACAACGAAATAGGCAACCTTTTAAATATTGAAATAGTTGGTGATTTATGTAAGCAATATAATGCGCTTTTTCATTGTGATACCGTACAAACAATAGGTCATCAACCAATTGATTTGGAAAAACTAAATATTACTTTTTTAGCAGCAAGTGCTCATAAATTTAATGGACCAAAAGGGGTTGGGTTTATTTATATTAACCATAATGTTAAAATTCATCCACTACTTACCGGTGGTTCGCAAGAGCGGAACATGCGGGGAGGTACTGAAAACGTGTATGGAATTGTAGGAATGGCAAAGGCACTTGAAATTGCTGTAAGTAATATGGATAATGACAAAAGCCATTTGTTGCAATTGAAAGAATATTTTATCAAGCAATTGCAGCACAATATTCCCGGAGTGCTTTTTAATGGCGATGCTCAAGGGCAATCTGCTTATACAATTTTAAATGTTTCATTTCCTCCAACACCTGTTGCTGAAATGTTTTTATTTAAGTTGGATATGGCAGGAATATGTGCATCAGGAGGTAGTGCTTGCAGTAGCGGTACCGATATTGGCTCGCATGTA
>JACFNJ010000118.1:0-286 GCA_019454865.1 Bacteroidia bacterium | reverse complement strand
CATTCGGGTACCAAAACACTACCGATGAAGTGGATTACGTGATAGGCAAATTGAGTGAAATTTATAACTCCCAAAATAGTAACAAATAATTATAGAAATGAGAAAAACTAAAGGAATCCTTACGGGATTGGCATGTATCCCTTTAATTGCACTTGCACAAACTGAAACTACACCTGCACCAGGTTCACCATGGAATACTACCATTCAAACCGGTATTAATGTGAATCAAGCAACATACAGTGATAACTGGAAAGCGGGGGGAACAAACTCCATTGCATTAAGTACT
>JACFNJ010000391.1 GCA_019454865.1 Bacteroidia bacterium | reverse complement strand
TAAGTTTAACAACTCCAGTAATAAACCTACAACAATTGCAAGTATCCCTGTAATTAAGAATACATAACTTGAGAAGTTTTTAGTAACTGCTGAGGCACTTACGTTTTCACCATAATTGGTACCTGCAGGACCACCGGTTAATACTGCAACAATATCACCAATACCATCACCAATTAAGTTTACATCTAACATATCTCTAATCGGATAGTCTTTACCGCCTTTTTCTTTAGATAAATTATTCACATATAAATCAATTTGATTAACGTGTGCTGCAGATTCTGGAATGGTTGCAAATGCAATTGGGAAGATTGCAATTAACGCAACCCCAATTAATTGTGGTGCATTAAATGCTGCTGGAATTGTAACCCATGGCATTACATCTAAAAATCCTACGGTTTGTGCATTTTTAATATTTCCAAAATATGTCCCCACATTTGTAAAATTCCATTCAGTACCTAAAGATGGTACCCAAAGTAAGTAGGATAATAAAACACCAACTGCTACACCAATTAAAATTGGGATTTGTGAAATAAATCCTTTTTTTAGTACAACTGTAAGACTAGCAATTGTTAAGAATGTAATAAATGCGACTAATACACTTAGCCAGTCTACAGCACCAGTTGGGCTCGCATTTAAAATACCACCCATTACATTACCAGCAAGTACTAAGCCAATAATCATCGCAATCATGCCAGTAATATGCCCCGGTAAGACTTTATCGATCTTATCCTTACCGAAATATCTAATTAAAAGGCCCGCTCCAATTGACATTAATCCGCTTAATACGGAAGCAATTAAAACAGACCCTAAGACTGTAGTAGATGACCAAGTATTGTCAACCGCATAGGTTACGACAATAGCAACTGCACCAATGTATGAAAATGAGGAACCATAATATAATGGGATTTTAAAATTCGTTACAAACAAGAATGTTATTGTTGCAACCCCACTTGCGAATATTGCTGCTGGAATAGAATAAATTTCTAATCCAAACCCGTTCATAATAATTGCTGCTAAGACGGTTGCTGGTAACATTACCA
>JACFNJ010000117.1 GCA_019454865.1 Bacteroidia bacterium | reverse complement strand
CAGTTAAGTTGTTTCAGATATGGATATTTCCTAACAAAGACAATGTTCAACCGAGATATGCACAAAAAAGTTTTCCTCATGAAAACCGTATAAATACATGGCAAGAGATTATTAAACCACAATCACAAATTGAGGGAGATGCAATATATATTAATCAAGATGCATGGTTTAATATAACAGAATTAGAAAAAGGAAATGAACTACAATACTCACCTAAGAAAAAAAATAATGGTGCATACTTATTTGTAATAAATGGTGAAATAGAAGTAGAAAATAAACTATTAAAAAGCAGAGATGCAATAGGAATAACCGAATACGATGCGATAGATATTAAAGCAAATGAAAACTCAAAACTTTTGCTAATGGATATTCCTGTGCACTTAAATTAAATTAAACATTATAAAAAATTAAAACAAAATGACAACACAAGCAAAAACAGTATGGGCTATTGACCCATCACATTCAGAAATTCAATTTAAAGTAAAGCATTTAGTTGTAACAACACTTACCGGAAAATTTGAACGATTTAATGCAACATTAGAAACGATAAACAACTCGTTTGAAAATGCAACAATAACATTTGAAGCAGATGTAGATAGTATTAACACTAATAATGCAGATAGAGACAATCATTTAAAATCGGATGATTTTTTTAATGCTGCTTCGTATCCTAAAATAAAATTTGTTTCATCATCATTTACAAAAAGTGATGAAAATACCTACAAACTAGTAGGCGATATTACAATACGGGATATTACAAAAACAATTGAATTAAAAGTGGAGTATGGCGGTTCAATAGTTGACCCATGGGGTAATACAAAAGCAGGTTTTGAAATAAATGGAAAAATCAGCAGGAAAGACTTTAACTTAAAGTGGAATGTACTTACTGAAACAGGCGGAGCTGTAGTAAGTGATGAGGTAAAATTAAACCTTAACGTAGAAATGCATAAACAAAACTAAAACAAAAAAATTGCCAAGTAATTAACTTGCATTATGCTTGGCAATTTTAATAACTATTATTGCATTAATAAAAACAAATTAAACATGAAAAAAGCCGTTGTACTTTTTATAACGATTTTAAGTTTATCCAATATTTCAATAAGTAATCCAATACCTACTAAAATGGAAAAAGAAAAAATTATATATGTGTACGACCCAATGTGTGGTTGGTGCTTTGGCTTTGGAAAAGTAATGGAACAATTTTTTGAGGAATACAAAGACACCATTGACTTTGATGTAATAAGCGGTGGAATGAATGTAGGCGAAAGAGAAGGTGAAGTTGGTGAATTTGCAGATTACATTTTGGGTGCATACACACGGGTTGAAGAGTACTCCGGCATGAAATTCGGTGAGTCGTATCTATCTCAGCTTCGAACAAAAAAGTTGTGGCTATCATCCGTTAAACCCAGTATTGCATTAGAGGTTTTTAAATCTTTTAATAAAAAAGATGTTGTTCATTTTTCACACCAAATTCAAAAAGCATTTTTTATTAATGGTACTGATTTACGTGAAGATAATGTTTACAAAGATTTGATTAAACCTTACCAAATTCCCGAAAAAGAATTTATTGAGAAACTAAAAAGCGAAGAATATCGCAAAAGTGCAACCGATGGATTTCAAACAGCAGCTAATTGGGGAGTAACAGGATACCCGATGGTTATTTATATACATAACAATACTTACTATGCAATTGCAAAAGGGTTTACCGATTTAAAAACACTAAAAGAAACCCTAAAAAAAGTTCAAGCAAAATAAAACTATCAGGTAATGAAAATTGTTGCTTACCCTTATGTTGATTTTTTGTCTTCCCCTATTGGTAATATTTTAATTAGAGCAACCAAAGAACACATTTGCGAAATTGAAATCACATCAAAAGAAATAGCCATAAACACGCATGCCTCAAGTATTACTGACGAAGCCAAAAAGCAATTAATAGCATACTTTGAAGGCAAGCTTAAACAATTTTCATTACCTGTTTACACGGAAGGAACCGCCTTTCAGAAAAAAATATGGAAAGCATTAGAATCCATTGAATATGGCAATACAATTACGTACTTACAATTAGCAAAACAGTTGCAAAACATTGAATCCGTAAGAGCTGTAGCCAACGCTATAAGTAAAAACAAATTAGCAATTGTAATACCTTGCCACAGAGTAATTGGCACCGATGGAAACCTTACCGGATACGCTTGGGGATTAAAAAACAAACAATGGTTAATAAACTTTGAAGGCAATATAAGCGGGCATCTATTAAGCTTGTTTTAACCAAAATAACAATCTGTTTTATTACTTCATTTTATTACGTAATCGGTAGGTAATTTCATATACGGCCGGGCAAATAAGTACATTCTTTTCGGTTTCATTTAAAATTGTATGCATCTTTGCTTGATTAGTATGTGGATACTCTCTGCAAGCATTTGGGCGATATGCATAAATGGAACAAGTATTGTCAGCAGCCAAAAATACACAAGGCACTTGTTGCAATACATAATCATTATCTTCATCTACTCGTAAATACTTAGCAATAAAATCTGTTTCAGACAATTTTAAATATTTACTGATTACCTTAATATCCCGTTTAGTAAATAGCGGACCGGTTGTTTTGCAACAATTTGCACAATCCAAACAATTTATTTTTTGAAATACTTTATCATGAAGTTGATGAAACTGCTGATCCAAATCAGAGGGCTTTTCTTTTTTAAGTTTATCAAAAAACTTTTGTGTTTGTAATTTTTGAGCCTCAGCTTGTTTTAATATTTGATCAATGTTCATCATTACTTAATAATTAAAACAGGAATATTAACTGCGTGTCTAACTTTATCTGCTGTTGTTCCAAATATCAAATCCTTAAAACTCCCATGTCCATGTGAGCCCATTACCAAAATATCCGGGTTTATATCATTAACAATTCTTGTTATTCCATCTGCCGAACGACCAAAACCCAACCGAATATGAACTGTATAGCCCATTGCACGTAAATCCGTCTGGTAACTCATCAAATTATCTAAATCAAATTGCGATTCCTTATCCGATATTTCATCCCCTTGATGAATAGAACCGGCAGACTCAGCAATATGAATTAAAGTATATTGAGCATCTGCTTCACCCAATGATAATGCATGATAAATTGTTTTTTTATCTTCATCTCCAAAATCAACTGCAATTGCAATGCTTGAATAATATGCTTTTTCAAATTGCAATAGCGGTTTGGCTTTTCCATGTGGGATGTGATGTTTCTCCTCTCTTATTTTTACAATTATTGGTTCTATAATTATATAAGCCAACAATACCATTGCTAAAACCACAACAACTAAAACAAATGTTTTTAAGTAAATGTTGGCAGCAAATGTTGAAGAAAGAAATACAGAAAGTTCTTCTACAACCAATTTAATATTTAAACCAACAATAATGATTGTAATTAACCATGCAATTACTTGTGTATAGGACTTTATCTTAAACTTACCCATTATGCGTTCGCTGCTTGTAAAATGTATGAGCGGTATAATTGCAAAACCCAATTGAATGCTTAATACCACCTGGCTTAGTATAAGTAAATTTCCAAGTCCATGTTCTCCAAAATATAAAATGGTAATTACAGCAGGAATAATTGCAACAAGTCGTGTAATAATTCTACGCATCCAAGGGCTAATACGCAAGTTTAAATAGCCCTCCATAACAATTTGTCCGGCAAGAGTTCCGGTAATTGTACTGCTTTGCCCTGCTGCTATTAATGCAATTGCAAAAAGTGCCGGAGCTAACGAGCCAAATATTCCATGCAATAATTGATGAGCATCAGTAATATCAGCTACACCATTATATCCATTTCTGTAAAATGCAGCTGCTGCTAATATTAAAATGGCTGCATTAACAAAAAAAGCAAGATTTAATGCGATGGCTGTATCAATAAAATTAAATCTTATTGCTTGCCTTATTCCTTTTTCATCCTTACCAAATTTACGTGTTTGCACCAAAGCTGAATGTAAATATAAATTATGCGGCATAACAGTGGCACCAATAATTCCAATAGCAATATAAAGAGCCTCGTCTTTCAACATTTGCGGTAAAAATCCTTTCATAACCTCAGTTACTTCCGGCTTAACAATAAACATTTGAATAATAAATGAAACACCAATAATTGTAATTAGAGCTAAAATAAACGCTTCCATTTTTCGTACTCCTTTTTGCAATAAATACATCAATAAAAAAGTATCGGCAACAGTAATTAAAACACCATAAAGCAACGGAATATTAAACAGCAAGTTTAAGCCAATAGCCATACCGATAATTTCAGCCAAATCGCAAGCTGCAATAGCTATTTCAGCTAAAATGTATAAACCGAAATTAGCAATTTTACCATATTGCTGCCTAGAAGCCTGAGCCAAATCCCAACCCTTAACAATACCCAAACGTGCCGATAAAGATTGTAATATCAATGCCATAATATTACTCATTAATAGCACCCATATTAATTGGTAGCCAAAGCGACTACCTCCGGCAATATCTGTTGCCCAGTTACCGGGATCCATGTACCCAACACTAATTAAATATGCAGGTCCTAAAAAGGACAATAGCGTTTTCCAAAAGCCTCTCTTTTGGGGAATAGTAACACTTGCATGTACTTCACTTAAACTTCTTTTGTTATTTTCTTGCATCTGGTATTACTAAAATATTTTGTGTTACATTATTACTCAATTGCACTGTTTTACCATTAATCTTCACAGTCATCGAATTATCGTATTCAATCTTTTCAATAATCAGCAATACAGTTCCAATTTCTAATTTCAACTTACTTAAATATTGTAAGAATATCGGGGAATGATCCAAAACACCATTCATTACTACTTGTTCATCTTCCATCATATCTGCAAGTATTTTGTATGTATTTTTAGGTATTGATCCGGTTTTGGATGGTATTGGGTCGCCATGCGGATCGCGGGTAGGAAATCCCAAAAATTCATCCAACCTATCAATCAAAACTTCTGACTTTATATGTTCTAATTGTTCTGCAATTTCATGCACTTCATCCCACCCAAATTTTAACTTAGTATGTAAAAAACTTTCCCATATCCGATGTTTACGAATAGTATCAAGTGCCACCTTTTTCCCTTTTTCAGTTAATGAAACTCCCTTGTACTTCTCATATCGTATTAATTTTTTATCCGATAATCGTTTTACCATATCTGTAACAGAAGCAGCTTTTGTTTGAATAATTTGAGCAATAGCATTGGTTGAAATGTTCTTTGAATGAAGCTCAGAAAGCTTATAAATAGTTTTCAAATAATTTTCCTCAGTAAATGAATACATAGCGCAAATATATTATTTTTTTAGGTTAGTCTAAATTTATTTTTCGATTAACAATAATTGAGATTTTGTTTGCTATTTGAATAATGCTATTTTTGTTGTATGGTATGGAGTAAAATTTTATCGTACTTAATGTTTTGGAAAAACGAGCCAACAACTGACAGTAAGTCATCATTCAGTATGCGTGCAATGCATCGGATAAATCGCATAAGTGTCCTTATTTTCATATTTGCCATACTATATTTGGCAGTAAAATATGCTATAAATACAATGGAATAAAATTTGACAAATCCTTTTAAAAATTAACACACTTTATGTTTTTATTATTTATTGCATTCTTTGGAATTAGTCTTTTAGTAAGCTACCGATTCAAAAACAAAATTAAAAAGTATAGTGAAGCTACATTGTTTCAAAGCTTGACAGGTGCTGAGATTGCCGAAAAAATGTTGCAGGACAATGGAATTTACGATGTAAAGGTAATAAGTGCTGAAGGACAACTTACAGACCATTACAACCCTATGAACAAAACCGTAAACCTAAGCTACGAAGTATATCATGGAAGAACAGTTGCAGCTGCTGCAATAGCTGCTCACGAATGTGGCCATGCAGTACAACATGCTCAGGCATATCCTTTTCTTAAATTTAGAAGTGCAATGGTACCTATACAAAATGTAAGTGCACGACTTTTAAATATAATAGTTTTGGTAATGATGTTTGGCGGATATTTTTTATTCCGCTCGTCCTTCTCTTTTGAGTTTGTAGCTATTGTTTTAATAGCTTGTCAAAGTGTTATTACTTTATTCTCATTAGTTACTTTACCGGTTGAGTTTGATGCCAGCAAAAGAGGACTTGCCTGGCTAACCAATAAAGGAATTGTTTTAGACAGTGAGCATGATATGGCAAAAGATGCTTTAAAATGGGCTGCTATGACTTATGTAGTTGCTGCTTTAGGTGCAATAGCCACACTATTGTATTACATCATGTTGTTTACCGGACGAAGAGATTAACAATAAATCAATTAATTATTAAAAACGACTGACATTAACATCAGTCGTTTTTTTTGCTATTTTGCATTGTATTATGAAAATGCGAATTGTTTGGGTTATTCTCCTTTTACTAATTATTTCACCAAAAAGTAATGCAATAAATATTGACAGCTTATTGGCAATTTTACCCACCCAAAAAGATACATCCGAAATAATTACACTTAATGAGTTAAGTCTGGCTTATATTTATGAAGATATTGAAAAAGGAGAATACTATGCACATAGTGCAATAAAAAAAGCACATGAAATTGGATATAAAAAAGGAGAAATAAAAGGTTTAATTCGGTTAGGAATTGTAAATGATATAAAAACACATTTTGATAGTGCAATTGCTTGTTATGATTTAGCTGCCAAACTTTGTATTGAGATAAATGAAATTAAAGGACTGGCTAGTTGTTACAACAACAAAGCGATGATTTATTCCAACAAGGGTTGGTCAGAAAAAGCTATTGAATTATACATAGAGAGTTTAAAACAATTTGAAAAAATAGATGATAAGTTAGGACAAGGGAATGCGCTAAACAACATTTCTGTACTTTATAATAATTTATATAAAAACAAGGAAGGATTGCAGTATGCCTATAAAGCACGTGATTTGTTTCAGTCCATAAATCATCTATCCGGATTGGGAGCAGCACTTAATAACATGGCATTATCCTTTACAACTATTAAAAAAGACTCTGCTATTATATATTACAAAAAAGCAATTGCCATAAAAGAGAAACTAAATGACCTATATGGTTTAGGCATTACGTATGACAACCTTGGATTAGAGTTAGGAAAGGAAAATAGATATGAGGAATCCTTGTATTATTTGGATAAAGCATTAGCAATAAAAAAGAATTTTGATGACCAATATGGTATTGCCTATGTTCACATGCACAAAGCATCTACGTACAGGCTAATAGGTGATAAAGACAAACAATTGGATAACTTATTAACAGCTTATAAAATAGCGAACAATATATCTAATTTACGATTGCTTAGAGTTATTACTAACAACTTATCGCTTTACTATCATGATATAAAAAATTGGGAAAAAGCATATGAATATTTGATTAAAAATAACCAATATAGCGATTCATTACAAACAAGTGAAAATCATAATAAAATTGCAGAAATTGAAGCCACATATGAACTAGAAAAGAAAAATTTGATTATCGAAAACAAAGAATTTGAGTTGAAGGTTGCAGAAGCAAAAGTTATTCAATCCAGAACACAAATAATATTTTTAATAGTTTTATTAATTTCTATTTTAATCTTAGTAATTTTTATTTGGATTATTTTGAAGCAACGACAAAAGAACAAATCTATTAAGGAAAATATTGAAAGACTGAAAGCTCAAGAGAAGGCTATTATAGATGCGGAAAATAAAGAACGAACCCGATTTGCAAAAGATTTGCACGATGGTGCCGGACAGTTACTTTCAGCAGTAAAAATGAACTTAAATGCATTGCCTGAGAAATCAGAAAAAATAAACCAAATAGGTGATAAATTAAATTTAGCCATTAAAGAAATCAGTTTTCACAATCAAATAACTTAAACATTACGGTGCATTGTGATAATACAGTGAACACCTTATCAGCAAATACGCAAACTAACATATATCGAATAATACAGGAATGTGTAAATAATAGCATCAAACATGCCGAGGCAACAACAATCAATATTCAGTTAATTCAACATGAAAATTATTGGTTATTAATGATTGAAGATAATGGGAAAGGTTTTTCACAGGAAAAAATAAAATCCGGTATTGGGTTAGCAAGTATTAAAAGCA
>JACFNJ010000116.1:6155-8142 GCA_019454865.1 Bacteroidia bacterium | reverse complement strand
ATAAAAAAGGACCTAAAGAAACTAAAGGATGCCCTGACACGGACGGTGACGGAATTCAAGATTCAGAAGATATGTGTCCGGATAAAAAAGGACCTAAAGAAACTAAAGGATGCCCTGACACGGACGGTGACGGAATTCAAGATTCAGAAGATATGTGTCCGGATAAAAAAGGACCTAAAGAAACTAAAGGATGCCCTGACACGGACGGTGACGGAATTCAAGATTCAGAAGATATGTGTCCGGATAAAAAAGGACCTAAAGAAACTAAAGGATGCCCTGACACGGACGGTGACGGAATACATGACGGAATAGATAAATGCCCTACAATAAAAGGTGTTGCAGCAAATGCAGGTTGCCCTGAAGTTAAAGCTGCTGTAAAACAATTATTCCAAAAAGCATTACAAGGAATTCAGTTTGAAACTGGAAAAGCAACAATCAAAAAACAATCTAATCCAATTTTGGATCAAGTTGTGAAAGTTTTAAAAGATAATCCAACTTATAAATTGGTAATTGAGGGACATACTGATGATGTAGGAGATGACACTAAAAACATGATTTTATCTCAAGATCGTGCAAATGCAGTATCTCAATATCTTCAAAGCAAAGGTATTAGTCCAATGCGATTAACAGCAAAAGGATTAGGCGAAACAATGCCTGTAATGCCTAATACAACAAAAGCTGGTCGTGATAAGAACAGACGTGTTGAATTGAAAGTGGAATTTGAAGAATAAGTAATGTTTTCATAAGTTAAATTAATTTAAATTGCGGCTGTTTCATATTGAAACAGCCGCTTTTGTTTTTATATCAATTGATTAAATAAGTAGTTTTGCATGTTTAAATTAACTTCTGAGTATGTGCCAAGCGGAGATCAGCCGGATGCAATCAAGCAATTGGTTGATGGAATTAAAGACGGCAATAAGCATCAAACTTTACTTGGTGTAACAGGCTCCGGTAAAACATTTACTATGGCTAATGTTATTCAGCAGGTTCAAACTCCTACGCTTATTATTAGTCATAACAAAACCTTAGTAGCGCAATTGTATGGAGAGTTTAAGCAGTTCTTCCCTGAAAATGCAATTGAATATTTTGTTTCTTATTACGATTACTATCAGCCGGAAGCATTTATTCCATCCAGTAATACCTATATTGAAAAAGATTTGGCAATAAATGACGAAATTGAAAAGCTTCGTTTAAAAACCACTTCCTCGCTTTTATCGGGTAGAAGAGATATAGTTGTGTTGGCATCGGTAAGTTGTATATACGGTGCCGGTAATCCACAAGATTATGCAAGCAGTATAGTTCGCTTACACAAAGGGCAGAAAATTGCACGTAATACCGTTTTGTATGCACTGGTAGATGCGTTGTATTCTCGTACCACTGCTGATTTTAATCGTGGTAATTTTAGAGTAAAAGGAGATGTATTGGATGTATTTCCGGCTTATGCTGATTTTGCTTTTCGGGTTTCATTTTTCGGAAATGAAATTGAAGCAATTGCTATCATTGATCCGATATCGGGTAAGTTGCAAGAAAGAGTAAATGATATTGCAATTTTTCCGGCTAATATTTATGTAACTCCAAAAGAACAATTAAATCGTGCTATACGAGAGATTCAAGATGATTTGGTTTTGCAATCGGAATACTTTAGAGGCTTAGGAAAACCACTTGAAGCTAAACGATTAGAAGAACGAACCAACTTTGATTTGGAAATGATTAGAGAGCTTGGATATTGTAGTGGTGTTGAAAATTACAGCAGATATATGGACAATAGAAAAGCAGGAGAACGCCCGTTTTGTTTGTTGGATTATTTTCCAAAAGATTATTTACTGATTATAGATGAGAGCCATGTAACAATGCCGCAATTACGTGCAATGTATGGTGGTGATCGTTCACGTAAAGAAAACTTGGTAGAGTATGGGTTTAGATTGCCAAGTGCATTAGACAACAGACCTTTAACCTTTAATGAATTTGAAGGATTGGTAAACAAAGT
>JACFNJ010000116.1:3490-6131 GCA_019454865.1 Bacteroidia bacterium | reverse complement strand
CCCAGGTGATTATGAAATTAGAATGAGTGAAGGCGTAGTAGTGGAGCAAATAATTCGTCCTACAGGGTTGTTAGACCCAACTATAGAAGTGCGCCCTGCAATTAATCAAGTAGATGATTTATTAGATGCTGTTGATGAAAGGATAAAATTAGGGGATAGAGTTTTGGTAACTACACTTACAAAACGAATGGCTGAGGAGTTGGCTAAATACATGGCTAAACTAAATATAAAATGCAGATATATTCATAGTGAGGTAAAAACGTTAGAGCGCGTTGATATTTTACGCGATTTGCGCTTGGGTATTTTTGATGTTTTGATTGGAGTAAATTTATTACGTGAAGGACTTGACTTGCCTGAGGTAAGCTTAGTGGCAATAATGGATGCTGATAAAGAAGGATTTTTAAGAAACGATAAATCACTAACCCAAACCATAGGAAGAGCTGCAAGAAATGAAAGAGGAAATGTGATAATGTATGCTGATAAAATTACGGATAGTATGAAGCGTACAATTGATGAAACAAACAGAAGACGAGAAAAGCAGATAGCATATAATTTGGCAAATGGAATTACTCCTAAAACAGTAATTAAAAATAAAGATGAGATTTTAAAACAAACTAGTGTAGCTGATATACTCGGTAAAACGGAACATTATTATATTGAGCCCGAAGAGGCTGATGTAGCAGCTGACCCGGTAGTGCAATACATGACCAAAGACCAACTAAATAAAGCTATTGCTGAAACAGAAAAAAGGATGAAAAAAGCCGCTAAAGAACTTGATTTTATGGAAGCTGCACGATTACGGGATGAAATGTATGCACTTCAAAAGCGAATTACTGAATTGGATAGTTAATGTAATTAATTTGCTTCTTCAAATGCCCCCATTTTGCTAAACTTAGCAATACGTGAAGTAATTAACTCTTCTGATTTTTTGTGCATCAGCTCTGCAAGCATTTTTTCAAGTGACTCTTTGAAAATTTGAAACATTTTTTGTGGATTGTTGTGTGCTCCACCTAATGGTTCTGGAATTACATCATCAATAAGTCCGTTTTTAAGCATGTCATTTGCAGTTAATTTTAAAGCTTCAGCAGCTTTTTCTTTGTGTTCCCAACTTCTCCATAAAATGCTACTGCAACTTTCCGGTGATATAACAGAATACCATGTATTTTCAAGCATTACTACTTTATCACCAATACCTATACCTAAAGCACCTCCGCTTGCACCTTCACCAATAACTATACAAACTACAGGAACTTTTAATACACTCATTTCCATTAAGTTTTTTGCAATTGCTTCTCCTTGCCCGCGTTCCTCAGCCTCAAGCCCTGGTGATGCACCTGGTGTGTCTATTAATGTAATAATAGGCATTTTATATTTTTCGGCAAGTTTCATTAAGCGAAGTGCTTTTCGGTATCCTTCCGGATTTGCCATACCAAAGTTTCGTAGTTGTCTTTGTTTGGTATTTCTACCTTTTTGATGCCCAATAACCATTACAGATTGATTGCCTAATCTTGCTATTCCACCTACAATTGCTTTGTCATCTTTTACATTGCGGTCGCCATGTAACTCAATAAAGTCAGTAAAAACATTTTCGATATAATCTAACGTGTATGGTCTATCTGCATGACGGGATATTTGAACACGTTGCCAACCGGTAAGGTTTGCATACAGCTTATCTTTAGTCTTTTGTATTTTATCTTGTAATTCATTAACTGATGCAGTTAGATCCAATTTATTCTTTTCAGCTGTTTTTTTTATATTTTCCAATTGTAATTCTAGCTCTTCAATTGGTTTTTCAAAATCAAAATACGCCATGATAATCTGTTAAAGTGTGCAAAATAAGGCATTCTTTAACAGAATCGGAATATCTTACCGATAAAATTGACAGAATAAAAAATACAATCAGAAAAACAGAATGTTATAAAGTGTGAAAAATAAAATTAAAGTATTTTAGGTTTGATAGCTTGTTTGGATTAAAAATAATAGTACATTTGCAAACCTTAATTGGTAACGGTGCGGTAGTTCAGCTGGTTAGAATACATGCCTGTCACGCATGGGGTCGCGGGTTCGAGTCCCGTCCGCACCGCAAAAGCTGATAAGAGACAAAATAAAAAAGCCCTGATTTCAGGGCTTTTTTATTTGTAAAAGTTTAATATTCTAAAAGGGATTTTTAAGAATTCCCATTTTCCATAAAAAGTAAACTACAATTCCGGCAATTAAGGATATAAACAATATGTACGGAAGAATTGATTTTTGCTTTTTCTGAAACGGGTCGTTAAAATTTATATTAGCACCTATTGGTAAATCAGCTAAATGAGTTAAAACTCTACCAAACTGAATATTGATTATAACTCCGGCATTTATTGCCCATCCATTTGCATCTAACAGTGGGGCTAAGTTGCGTTTGCGTAATTTTAAATAAGCTATAATCATTGCCGGACCCGATATTGCAAGAATTACACCTGCTAAGGCTAATGGCATTTTCCACCAGGTAAGTGCAAAAAAGCTACCAACAATTGAAGCAATTACGCTACCAATTGCTCCTAATGCTAAACTTATTGCTGCAAATATTCCTACAAACTTACCAATATCAAATGGAGGAGCAGGCTGTTTTGGTGCATCTGATTTTGCAGGAATATTTTCA
>JACFNJ010000116.1:0-3480 GCA_019454865.1 Bacteroidia bacterium | reverse complement strand
GCCTCTGATGTTACTTTTTCATCTTGTGCTGCTGCAAATTTGTTTATTTGTGTTTCTATAAATCGTGAAACTTTGCGGTATGGCGACCAAAATGCTTGTTTAATACTAATAGGATTATCAATTATTTTGATTATTCGTGCATCCCAGTCTTTTCCTTCACGGTCATAAAAAACGGCATTTCTTCCTTCAATAAGATTATCAATATCTCCATTTGTTAATCCTACAGCAATTATCATGGTTTCATCACTATGTTTTGCCTTACACTCGCAATACATTAGATACATACCACTAAGTGGTGCTAATGTATTGTGTCTGTCCATACTGTTTACTTTTATACAAAGATCACAGCTTCTTTGATCAATGTACAGCGTACCTGCTTGAAAAATTGCCAGTTTTTCAGTAGAGTAAAAATCAAAAAAACTAACGTAATTATTTAATAAGGTAAATAAATCACGATGCAAGTGCATAAACTTATCTACTGTTGTAATATTATTTGCTTCATTTGCTAATGCTGCATCATTACTAATCAATTCTTCTAGCTTAGTTAATATATTGGATTGTAATAATGTAGTTACTCTCTCAATTCCTAGGCTTTCTACCGATGCTCCTTCTTTACTGTTCAACCAACTTTCATAAGGCGCAAAGTAAGTTTTAATTGCTTCCCATTGCTCCATGTTGATTGCTTGTGTGTTGGGAAACATCTTGTCCGTAACAGTTTGTTTAAATTGTTGCATGGCTCCAATCCATGCGGGATTAATGCCCTCTGTAAGATGGAGAGTGTTTTTTGCTTCTATCTTAGCAATTGGGTAGGCAGAAATTTCATCTATACAATCTGCCATGTTTTTGTCGGTAATAGTTGCTACTCTTTCATTGGCTAAATTAAGTACACTTGTAGTTTGTGTATCAAATGAAGCTAATTGGCAACGTAAGAAATAATCATCAATTTTATGTCGTAATGTTTTGTAACTATTGTATGCAATTTCGGTATCACTACCTAATGGGGTAATTGACTGGGCGTTTGTAATACTGGTATTAATCCAATTATAATATGCGTTACAAGCATCTTTAAAACTTTGTAATAATGTTCCATCAATTCCATCCAGCCCGCTTAAATCTTTTACACTTCCAATAACTTGAAAAATTTCTTGAATTGCGGTAATTAATTCTTCATCTTCGGTACTTGCCGTTGTAATTATTCCATCACCATTAAATTTTGAAGCAATAAAAATGTTATATACTTCTTGTGTATCTGCTATTGATATTTCAGCTGCATCAGGTTTGCCCAAACTTTTCAGAATACTTTTGGCAGAATTATATACATGTAATCCTTCTTCACTTGAAGTATTAATTGCATCTAATTTTAAAGTATCAGAGCAAGTAAGCAGGTCATCTGCATTTTTTAAAATGTTAGTAGTCCAATTTACTGCTTGTAAAACTTCCGGTACACGTATTTGTCTATCGCCATCAGTGTCTATACTTAAAAGTGTTTTGTTGTCAAACTCCAGCCCATCAATTGGGCAGCTTAGTGCTGTCCATAGTTTTTGATCTAATTCATGTAAATGTTTTAAATCATTACCGGATTCAATCTTTACGCGTTTTACTCCTCCAACTGTAGCAAAATTCCAGATGTGCTTATCATTACTCATTGTTATTGTTCAAATAATTTAATAGCTGCTAAAGTATTTAAAAAAATAGAATAAAGTTGTAGTTAGATAAGTTTCTTATTTAAGCAGTAAAATTTAATTGACAAGATAAAATTATGGGAAATCGAAAACCTGCACTTGGGTTTATATTCGTTACTATATTGTTGGATGTAATAGGGTTTGGAATTATAATTCCGGTAATGCCACAATTAATTCAAAACCTGATAGGCGGAACTATGAGTGATGCTTCATTATATGGAGGGTTGCTTATGTTTTCATTTGCTATGATGCAGTTTGTGTTTTCGCCTATTTTTGGCGGATTGAGTGATAAATATGGAAGACGACCTATAATATTAACTTCATTATTTGGTTTTGGATTAAACTATTTTTTATTGGCATACGCTCCAACTATTGAATGGCTTTTTTTAGGAAGAATTTTAGCCGGAGTAGCCGGGGCAAGTTTGACTACAGCTACGGCTTATATTGCTGATATTAGCACACCCGAAAAACGTGCACAAAATTTTGGAATAATTGGTGCTGCTTTTGGCTTAGGGTTTATCATTGGTCCTGTTATTGGTGGTGTACTTGGTCAATACCATGTACGTGCTCCTTTTATTGCTGCAGCAATTTTTACTTTAATAAATTGGATGTACGGATATTTTATATTACCGGAATCATTAGATGTTTCCTTACGAAGACCATTTAATTGGAAACGAGCAAACCCTGTTGGTTCATTAAAACATATTCGTAATTATCCAATCTTAACAGGCTTAGCAATTTCTTTTGTGCTATTGAATATTGCAATTCATGCAGTACAAAGTACATGGAGTTATTTTGTTTTTGAAAAGTTTGATTGGACACAGCGCATGGTAGGTGTTTCGCTTGGCGTAGTTGGTGTTTTGGTAGCATTTGTTCAAGGTTTTTTAATTCGTAAAACTACTCCATTACTTGGGCAAAATAAATCCATCTATGCAGGGCTAATGTTTTATGCAATTGGATTGATTTTATTTGCTTTTGCCAATTCATCATGGATGATGTATGTGTTTTTAATACCGTATTGCCTTGGTGGAATAGCAGGTCCGGCAATGCAAGCAGTAATAAGCAATCAAGTACCGGCAAACGAACAAGGGGAGTTGCAAGGTGCAATGGCAAGTTTAATGAGCTTAACTGCTGTAATTGGTCCGTTAATAATGACTAATTTATTTTCATTAACTACGTCTAATCGCAATCGGTTTTATTTTCCGGGTGCACCCTTTGCTTTGGGTGCAGTATTAATGGTGGCAAGTTTATGGTTTGCATATCGAACACTTGAACGAAAACACCACTAATGTTTAACGATTAGGCTCGTAATGTAGCTCCCAATTCTTTTTCAAATTGTTTTAAAAGTTTGCTCATTACTTGGTCAATCTCTTGGTCGGTTAGTGTTTTTACTGTGTTTTGTAAAACAAAACTCACTGCATACGATTTTTTACCTTGTGCTATTTTATCGCCTTCATATACATCAAAAATATTAACTTCTTTCAGTAAGTTTTGTTCTGATTTTTTTGCAATTTTTTCAATTTCGGAATATTGAATTTGTTTGTCTAAAACTAATGCCATATCTCGTCTTACAGCAGGAAATGCAGAAATAGGTTGTAGCTTGAAACTGCTATTTAAATTTAATGCACACAATAAATCCCAATTTACATCTGCATACCAAACGTCTTCTGTTAAATCAAATTCTTTACTTATTTTATTAACAACCCCACCAAAAACAGCAAGATTTTTTTGATTACTTATTACTTGTGTACAGTTGTTCAAAATTGTATTATCTATTTGTTTAAACTCGTACTTATTA
>JACFNJ010000390.1 GCA_019454865.1 Bacteroidia bacterium | reverse complement strand
TAATATCATAAGTGACGGAATCTGCTAAATTACTTTGTGGCTCCATCAAAACCTTTACCAACACAGCTTTCGGTTGTGCAGCACTTATAATAATATCACCGGAATTGATACTAAATGCTTCTTCTTTTTTATTCTGATAATGAAAACCTTTGCCGCTTCCGGATGCAGTGCCATACAAGATCCCGTTCTTATCTAATAATTGTAAAAAACTTTGAATTCGCTCTTTATCATTCGGATTATTTTTGATGATATAAGTTTGGTAAAAACCTACTTTTCCATTTACTGCATCAATAAAATATTGATGAAATTCTTGTATCAATTTTGATGCATTATTTGAAGCTGTTTCAATGGTGCTCATACCTGTGGTAAAATGATGAAGTACTCTCTCAGTAAGTGTTAGCGTGTCATCTTCATTGGTTACAATTCC
Source organism: Bacteroidia bacterium (assembly GCA_019454865.1). Taxonomy (GTDB): domain Bacteria; phylum Bacteroidota; class Bacteroidia; order UKL13-3; family UKL13-3; genus UBA6183. The sequence continues at coordinate 621 of JACFNJ010000390.1, read as the reverse complement.
TAAACCTGCAGAAATTCCTCCTTGCTCATATGTCATTCCGATGGCACCATTATATAAAGGATAAGTATCTCCATAAGACGGATAAAATAAATCGAAACGCTCATTGGTAAAATACAACCAACCATTTTTATCAAAATATTTTGCGTGATTTTTCCCAATCATTTTCTGAAAATCTCTTTGCCATTTTGTAAGCACTTCATGATAAGGTTCTGCTGCCGGAGCAAAATAATAAGGCTCGTTGATTCCTTGTTCATGAAAATCAACATGCACCTGCGGCAACCATTGATTGTATTGAGTTACTCGTCCTTTACTTTCTATTTGTGTTTGCCAAACCCAATCTCTATTCAAATCAAAATTATAATGATTACTTCTTCCTCCCGGCCAAGGTTCTCTGTGTTCGCGTGAGACGGCTAACGGGTTGTAATTCTTGCCTATCATGCCATTGTACCAATTCGTATATCTTTCTCTTCCATCGGGATTCAAACAAGGATCAATAACAACTACTGTATTTTTCAACCATTCTTTACTTTGCAAATTAGTAGGATTTACCAATGCATATAATGTTAGCATCGATGCTTCCGAAGAAGAAGTTTCATTGCCATGCACATTGTAACTCAACCA
>JACFNJ010000389.1 GCA_019454865.1 Bacteroidia bacterium | reverse complement strand
ATTGACTCGCTGCTGGCGGCGGACTCGTTGCTCCAAACCCGCCGGCGCAAAAAACAGGCAGAAGAGTTTGACCTGCGAACCTGGCTGCACGGCCTGCGGCTGGAATCGGTGGCGGACGGCGACGCGGTGCTGTGGCTGCGGGTAACCGCCGGCCAGTACGGCAATCTGCGGCCAGAAGAGGTGCTCAAAGCGCTCGGCCTGGCCGATTGCTGGGCCGAAATTGAACGCATCCGCCTGATTTTTGAGGATGAACTGTAACCATACTTAACCGAGGTGAAATCCGGGATGAAATTCAACTTTGACCAGCTTATCGACCGCCGCCACAGCGACAGTGGAAAATGGAACTACTTTGATCAGGATGTGCTGCCGCTGTGGGTGGCCGATATGGATTTTGCGTCGCCGCCGGCGGTGCTGGAGGCGCTGCACCAGCGCATTGACCACGGCGTGTTTGGCTACGGCATGGATCCGCAGGAGCTTTCGGCGGAAATTTGCGACCGGATGCAGCGGCTGTACAACTGGAGCGTGTCCCCGGAGGAAATTATTTACCTGCCGGGGCTGGTGTGCGGCACCAACCTGGTGTGCCGGGCAGTGGGCCAGCCCGGCGACAGCGTGCTGGTGCAAACGCCGATCTATCCCCCGTTTTTATCCGCGCCGGCCAACCACGAGCAGGAGCTGGTTACAGCCCCGCTAACGCTCACCGGCAGCGACCGCACCTTTGGCTACGAGATCGATTTTGATGTGTTTGAGGCCGCGATTCAGCCCAACACCCGGCTGTTTATTTTGTGCAACCCGCACAACCCCATCGGCCGCGGCTACAGCGCCGCCGAGCAGCTCAAAATGGCCGAAATCTGCGCCCGCCACAACGTGGTTATCTGCTCCGATGAAATCCACAGCGACCTGCTGTTAAATGGCGCGGAGCACGTGCCGCTGGCCACGCTTTCGCCGGAAATTGGTCAAAATACCATCACGTTGCTGGCCCCCAGCAAAACCTTTAATGTGCCCGGGCTGGGTTGCAGCATGGCCATTGTGCCCAACAAAACCCTGCGCG
>JACFNJ010000388.1 GCA_019454865.1 Bacteroidia bacterium | reverse complement strand
CTCACCGGCCACGTAATGCACGCCGAGCAAATGGTTGATCGGCTTACTCAAAGTTTGGGCGGTGACCATGATATTATCTACAAATATCTGGCCGACGAGGTTTTTGCCCGGCAGGCGGATGAAATCCAGCGCTTTTTGTTGAGCACAGCCGTTTTGCCAGATATGACCGCCGAACTGTGTAATGCGCTACTCAATATTGATAATGCACAGGAACTGCTGGAAGAACTGGTTCGCAAAGACCTGTTTATCACCCAAATTGGAGCCGGGTTTAGATACCACGATCTTTTTTCCGAATTTTTGCGTGCAAAATTAGCTCAGGATCAGCCAGCCTTCCGGCAGGTTACCGTTAAGGCGGCCAATTTATTGCGAGACCGCGCCCGCTTTGAGGATGCGGTCTATTTATATTTGGGAGTAAACGCCTGGGACGAAGCCTCTGATCTGCTGGAAGAGCAGGGTAACAATTTTTACAATAGCGGCCGGGCGCTTACACTCAACACCTGGTTATCACAAATTCCGGCGGAAGAATTGGCTCGCCGGCCGCGATTGTTGTTATTACAGGGGACAATATTTATTAATGACCTGAGCAATCCCCGGCAGGCCCGAACAGTGTTTGAGCGGGCTGAAAATGAATTCCAGATTCGGCGAAACTCTGACGGCGTGGCCGAGGCACAGGTGCTTCGCTCGGCGGTGCTGCGGATGTCGGGCAAACCGGCCGAGGCCTTGGCCCTGGCCGGGCAGGGTCTCAACCAATTGGTGGCGCACCAGGCGGCTCCTCACAAAATAGCGTATGCCATGCACCAATCGGCTTTGGCCAATTTGATGGCCGGCCACAGCGATACGGCTGTTGCCAACCTGCGGCAGGCACTCGATTACTTTGATGATTTGAACGATGCCTACAAAGTGGCCCAGTGTCACCACGATCTGGCCGTTTGTCTGGAAAAACAGGGCAATATTAATGCCGCTCATTATCATTTTCGGCAGGCACTCAAAACGTGGGAGTCGTTGGGCAACGCCAATGATCTGGCCAATACCTTAAACAGCCTGGGTGTATCA
>JACFNJ010000387.1 GCA_019454865.1 Bacteroidia bacterium | reverse complement strand
GATACACTGACGCCACGTCCCAGGCAAGGACATTCTAATAACGCAAACCGTTGGGCGTTCTCTTGCAAAAGGAAAGTAAGTTAAAATAAAAATGAAACGTATTGAAGAAGGAATTTGGAGGAAAGCATGGCAACCCCGCTTGAAAATGGAATAGCCGCCGCAAAGGCAGGCAACAAACAACTTGCAATGGACTACTTGAAGCAAGCAATTACAGAAGACCCGCGCAATGTAACTGCTTGGCTTTGGGTCTCTTCTTTAGTAGATAACACTGAAAGAAAGATTTTTTGTTATCAAAAAGTACTTGCAATTGATCCAACAAATAAGTATGCTTTGCAAGGTATGAATGCTATAAGTAAGGTTAGCACTCCTTCCGCACAAGAATCCATTACACAAAATAATTTTGTAAGTAAGCCTGTTGAACCAACTTATCAACAGCCACCTCAACCGCAAAGAATTGCGGCTGAATCGACGCAAAACAAACCGCCTGTCCAAATTACTCCAAAACAAGTTGTTCCTCAAAAGGCAATTCCTCGTAAAAAGCCTCAAAAACAATTGGGGACAGGCGATGTAATTAAAATAGTTGGGAAAGTAATATTGTGGCTGATTGCCCTCCCTTTCTTGTCTCTTATTTATATGGATGTTCAAGACTTTGCAGATTTTGCACTGCGGACATTTATCGCTTTTTGGGCAATATCAGGTTATTATGGTGCATGGTTGCTGTACAAGAAAGGGCATGGCGCAGGTATGGGAGGATGTATGCTCATTACGGGCGGAGCGCCAATTCTCGTACCTTTCTTTTTAGGACCGTTCTTGCTTATCTGGGGTAAAACCGCAAAAGATAAACATGAGAAACCAGAGGCATATATAGTATGCCCTAGTTGTGGACAACCAACAATTATGAGTTCAGCGTTTTGTTCACATTGCGGTAACCCAATAGCACAAAGAAAACGTCGGTAAGATTTTATGTTTTTTTCAGGCAAGAAATCCTGTGCAACAAAAACCGCCCAACAAAGCGTGCACCTGACGCTGGGGATTCTGCGCCATTTTCAAGCCTTTTCCTACGCCTC
>JACFNJ010000386.1 GCA_019454865.1 Bacteroidia bacterium | reverse complement strand
GTAATATCTAATTTTCCGTAATTAAAAGATTGATTCGAATGCGATTTTTTCAGTTGCGCTGCAATTCTATCCGCCAAAAAAACACCACGCGGTTGGATACCAATTAACACTAAAGACGAAAGATTTTCATAATTCTCAACAATTTGACACGCCAAGCGCTCAATGATAATTTTAAGTTGGTACTGATTTAAAATAATGCTCATAGTGTGTCAAGGCGATCGAAGAGTATTTGTATTACTTAGAAAAATACACTAACTCCTTTCTAAAAAAGGATAACGATAATTTTCAGCAGGAACAAAAGTTTCTTTAATTGTTCTGGCGCTTAACCAACGATATAAATTCAGCATGCTTCCTGCTTTATCATTGGTGCCGCTTCCTCTTGCACCCCCGAATGGTTGTTGTCCTACAACTGCACCCGTTGGTTTATCATTAATATAAAAATTACCTGCGCTATTCACCAATTTGCGAGTAGCCAATTCTACGGCATATCTATCTTGCGCAATAACTGCTCCGGTAAGCGCATACGGTGAAGTAGTATCTACTAATTTAAGCGCTTCTTCAAATTTATTTTCATCGTACACATAAATCGTAAGAATAGGACCAAATAATTCTTCGCACATCGTTATGTAGCGCGGATCTGTAGTTTCAATTACTGTAGGTTCTACAAAATAACCTTCAGACTTATCACATTTTCCCCCTACTAAAATTTTTGCACCTTTATCTTTCTTCACTTGTTTTAAATAACTTTCTAATTTATCAAAACTCTTTTCATCAATTACGGCATTTATAAAACAAGAAAAGTCTTCAACAGAACCCATCTTCATTGTTTTTATTTCTGCAATTAATTTTTTCTTAATCTCTACAGCTAAATTAGAAGGTAAATAAGCACGAGATGCTGCTGAACATTTTTGTCCTTGGTACTCAAAAGCGCCACGGCAAAGAGCTGCAACCACTACATCTACTTTGGCACTTTTATGAACTAACACAAAATCTTTTCCTCCTGTCTCACCCACTATCCGTGGATAGGATTTATAAATTTTAGTATTCTCGCCGATGTGTTTCCACATAGAA
>JACFNJ010000115.1 GCA_019454865.1 Bacteroidia bacterium | reverse complement strand
GTACGATTAAGTCTTTAAACACAAACTTATCTTGCAACCAAGCTGCCATATATATTGGCTGGTATGCTGCTAATAAACGATTTTGAGGGTCATTTAAAAAGTCATTTACAGATTTCTTACCGGAAACTTTATTTCCTTTATAATCATAACCTGTGTAAGATACCAATGAATTACCATTATTTAATAGTTCATCGGCTGTAAACATGTCTAATGAATACGTACTTGGTTTGTATGAATTTACATCTATACGAGAGCTTGCTGTAATTGGATTACCATAAGCATCTACAGCGCCATCAGCCATTAATTTCTTACGTAATTCTTTATCAAAATTAGATTGCTCTTTTATTTTATAGCCAAATAATACGGTATCTTGAAAATTATTAAACTGGTCAAATTTTAAAGTGTAGTTGCTTGAGTCTATAGACGGTGTACTTACCAATTGTCTCATCAATCCCCATAGGCTGTTTGCTGCTATACCATAACTTCTACGAATTTGTTGTTCATAAGTAAATCCGAATTGTAAATCGTGTTTGGCTTTAGGGTTTGTTTTTGGTGCAACGGATGCTTCACTCATCAAATACAATGTATAAGTTTCAAACATTGCTTTACTATACCCACTTTGCAATGTACCCGGGCTACTCCACATATTGGAATAAATACCCATAGGATTATCACCATTTACTAACCCTCCAATACCGCGTAATTGACTTAAACTGGTAACTTTTGAACCTTGTGAGGAAAAGTAATCATAAATAGTTTTAGTGTAATTTCCTCTGATTTTGTTAATATCAGCAGGAGTAAATGTATATGCAGTATCTACACTTGCAATATTGGTAAGGTAATTCGTTAAATAAAGTGTATCCATTACGCCATTCTTATTATAAAAGAATGTATCAGCCGGTGTGCCAAATGCTTTAGATACTCGTGTAAAATAATCGGTATAATATGGCTTAAATGTACCTATATAACCGTATTCAAAAATTCTGTCTTGGAAATTTGCATCCATTGATTCAACAAAACGTCTTTCATAAGACAAACGAGCTGTATAGTAAAATCCCGAAACAGTTTGTACTTTTTTCTCATCTTCGCCTGTTTTATTAAAAGTTTGTGTAAACTGACCATAAACCCTACCGGTAAAATCTTGACTCATTTGGTTAGTTGCGCTATTCAGTAAGGAGTTTGCAAAACTAAATCCTCTTGCTCTTGAATAATTAGACTGATAGCCTAAACGTACAACTATATTATTTGTTGGTTGGTATGAGAAGTTACCTTGAAGATTGATGCTATAATTTCCAACATTTTGGCGTTGATCAACTTTTTCCAAATCCGACTTGGTTAAAAACTCACCGGAAGGAACAAAACCGCCTGTAGAGATTCTAGTCAAAGGAGTTTCTTCAATTCTTTTTTGTACATCGGGCTTTGCTTGATACAAATCAACAGCAGGGAGTCTTCCATCCAAAGCATATACAGCACTTGCGCCTAACGAAAATCCTAATAACACTCTTTCTTTATCCTCTTTACCTTTATTAGCAAGTAAAATAGGACCGGAAATGAAACCTTGAAATTCATTGTAATGCGTGTTATCACCCATCCATTTATAAAAAGGAGATGCAGTAATATATTCAAATGCTCTAGACCAACGTTTAGAAGGTGCTTTAGTATTAATTGTAATAGCACCACCGGTAAAGTCACCATATTGTGCCGGAGTACCACCGGTTATAACTTGTATTTGATCAATAGCATTTGTAGGTACAGTAACACTACCTGCTTGCACACGAACACCATCAATATAATATGCAGTACCATCAGCACGTGCTCCACGAATATTTGGAGTAGCACCTGCTCTTGCATCAACACCGGCTACTGTATTTGCAATCATATTAACACTACGTTGTGGCAATGCAACAGGGTTGGAAATTACGGCTCCACTTTTATTATCCGGATCAATAAGTTTCTTTTTAGCTTTTACTACAACAGTTTCAAGTTCTTTTCCTTGCTCATTTTGGTTCATTGCCACATTTTGATAAGCAATTTGATCGCTAACAACTGTAACACCGGATATGGATATATTTTGATAACCGGAATATGACACTTTAATTGTGTACTCGCCAGGTTGTAATGGTTTAATTATATATTCACCTTCATCGTCAGAAAGCTTTTGAGCTTTAATAATCCCATTCAATTCCAGCGTTATACTGGCATAATCTAACGGCTTCTTTGTTTTAGCATCAATTATTTTTCCTCGAAGCTCACCTAACTGTGACTGCGCATTTGCTACAATTACCAATGCAAGCAGCGCAAATAAGAAACTGTATATTTTTTTCATCCGATCAATAATTTTCAGTTTTCAAGTATAATTTACAAGTCGGTAAAGTAACACAATTTGATTTAAATTATCAAAATTACCCTATTCAATAATTTTTAACTTATTGAATGGTTTTAACTTAAAGCTAAAACTTTCCTTAAAAGCACCTCTGAAATCTTAAAATAAGATTCTTTTGTCCATCCGGCAATATGAGGCGTAAGTACGGTTTTATTGCTCTGGGTCAAATATTTCATCCATGTTTTTTCATTTTCATTAAAAGATGCCGGTTTTTCATTTTCTAACACATCTAAAGCAACCCCCAATACTTTATTGGATTGCATTGCTTGTATTAGGTGCATTGTATCTATTACTTCACCCCTACTTAAATTTAATAAATAAATTGGCTTATTAAATGAATTTATAAAAACTTCATTTACCATTTGCCGAGTTTCTGCCGTTAATGGTACATGCAGGGTAACTATATCTGTTGCGTCAAATATTTCTTGTAACGTACATTCATGAACATATTCGTTTCCGAAATTTTTGAGATATTTATCATAAGCTAAAATTTTCATGTTAAATCCCCGAAGCTTTTTAGCTACTGCACTTCCTGTATTTCCATATCCTATTATTCCAATTGTTTTGCCACTAAGTTCTACTCCTCTATTTCCTTCTCTATCCCACTTTAATTCTCTTACCTCTGCATCAGCTTTATTAATTTTTGCAAATAAACTTAACAACATTCCTATTGTGTGCTCGCCTACTGCATCAGCGTTTGCTTCGCCTGCATTAAATACCATAATATTTTTTGTATTGGCATAATCACAATCAATATTATCAATTCCGGCACCAGCACGAGCAATAAATCTAAGACCTGTTGCTACATCAATCAATTCTTTATCAATTGGTGTTTTTGAACGAACTACTAACCCATAAATATTGTGTACAAGTTGAAGTATTTCATTTCTTTCGGATAATGGTTTGTAAATTACATTATAGCCTGCTTTTTGTAACTCATGTACCAATATTTCGTGCACATCATCTATAATTAAAATAGTCTTCATAGTTAAAACCAAGCAAATTTAAAAAGTAGCATAAAGTAATCTACCTGTTGTAAAATAAATTGCTAACCCAATTATATCATTTGTTGTAGTAATAAATGGTCCTGTAGCAATCGCAGGGTCAATCTTAAATTTATTAAGTGCCATTGGAACAAATGTACCTAAAATGGATGCACAAATAATTACACTGAATAATGCTACACTTACTGTAAAACTCAAATCATACGAATTGGAGAAAAGAGCATTGTATCCTAATAATAGAATGGAACATGTTAACCCATTAAGTAAAGCAACACGTATTTCTTTTAATATTTTTGATAGTATATTTCTTGTGCCTAACGTATCGTTTGCCAAACCTTGCACTACAATTGCTGATGATTGCACACCAACATTTCCGCCCATAGCGGCAATAAGCGGCATAAAAAATGCCATTTCGGGATGAATTTTCAATGTACCTTCAAACATTTCAATAAAACGTGAGGATATTATACCACCTAGTAACCCGATTAATAACCAAGGTAAACGTGCACGTGATAAAATCCAAACTTTATCGGTTGCATCTACATTTTCGGTAATACCTGACATTAACTGATAATCTTCGTTTGCTTCTTCCTTAATTATTTCAACAATATCATCAACCGTAATTACCCCTACCAATTGATTTATAGCATTAACTACCGGAAGTGCTATCAAATTATATTTATCAAAAATATTAGCAATAGACTCTGAATCAGCAGATGTATTCACTGAAATAACATCTGTATTTGTAACTTCTATAAGTTTAGCATGAGGATTAGAAAGTATTAAATTTTTTAAAGTAATCAATCCGATTAATCGTTCAAAATCATCAATAACATAAACTACATATATCTTAGTAATATTGTCGGACTGGCTACGAATTTCATCAATACATTGTGCAACTGTCCAACTGCTATTTGCTTTTACAAGCTCAACAGCCATCATGCTTCCGGCTGTGTATTCCTCATAGCTTATTAAGGATAGCAAACTTGAAGCAAACTCCACATCAGTAAGATTTGAAATTACTTCTTCTTGTTTTTTTAGAGGAATATGATTCAATACATACACAGCATTATTACTTTCCATGTATTGAATAAAATGATTTGCTATTTCATCAGATGAATAACTCGCTAAAAGATTAGTGAGTTTTTCTTGCTTCATTTCTATCAACACTTCTGCGGCTTTTGCTGAATCCATACATGCGATAACATCGCGTGCATCTTCAATTTCAGTTTTATCCAGTATTAATGCAATATCTTGTGCATGAATATGCTGTAATTTCTCTTTTAAATACTCCGTATTATTCAATGAAATTTCATGAAGAAATTCTTTTACTAACTCATTGCTCGATTTTACTTCCATTGTTTTCAATTAAATTAGTAAGTACAATAAAATCATCCACCGAAAGTTGTTCTGCACGCTTATCGGCATAGTTATTTTCCATTAACAATGCATCGCTAATCCCAAAAACTTGAATTGCATTTCTTAACTTTTTCCTGCGCTGATTAAATGCAGTTTTTACAACTTTAAAAAATAATTCTTCGTTAACTTTTGGTATAAGGTCTTTTCTTAACATTCGCATCACACCTGATTTTACTTTAGGTGGAGGTGTAAATACATCTTCGTTTACTGTAAATAAATATTCAGTATTATAAAATAACTGTGTAATTACACTTATTACCCCATAGTCCTTTCCACCAGGCTTTGCACAAATACGTTCAGCTACTTCCTTTTGAAACATACCTGCCATTAGTGGAATATTATTTCTAAATTCAATTATTTTAAATACAATTTGACTGGAAATATTATAAGGAAAATTTCCAATTATGGAAAACTCACTTCCAAAGGTTTTAATTAAATCTAATTTCAGGAAATCGGCTAAAAGCACTTTATCCGCAATGTTGGGAAATTTTTTATGTAAGTATTCAACCGACTCCGAATCAATATCAATTGCATAAAGCACATGCTTGGATTGTATTAAATACTTGGTAAGTACACCCATACCCGGACCAATTTCAACAATTGCATTGGAATTACACTTACTAAGCAATGCAGCCACAATATCCTGTGCTATGGATTCATTGTTTAAAAAATGCTGACCAAGAAATTTTTTGGCTCTTACTTCGGTATATCCCATGCTACAAATAGAACAAATTTCAAGCACTTATCCTTAGTTAATTCTTGTATTAGTTTTTTTTTTAGATTTGCCCTTCATTTCACTCTTATAAAATAATCATGCAAGCAACAATCCAATTAAAAAACAAAACCAATAAAAATACAACCGCATTATTTCTTATTGACAAAAAAACAGATTTAAAAAAAATAAATCTTTCAAAAGAAGAAATTGAATATGTAAACAAAAAAATAAAAAACAATGATAAATACATTGCTTTAAACCAATACACGCATCATACCCTATTGCAATTAGTAGATGAATTTGAAACTTACGATATTCCTAAACTTAATGAAACATTACGAGGCATAGGCAATAAAATAAGTGTGCTTGCAAATACACATAAATACAAAACTATAGATCTGATATCAAAAACAAACAAGGATGAATGGTTATTACCAATTGCTGAAGGATGTGTTTTAGGAAATTATCAATTTATAAAATACAAAAAGGAAAAAGAAACAAATACACTTAGTCAAATAACTATACTATCTGATAATATAAAGAAAAAAGAAGCAGAAGAATTAAATATCCTTTGCGAGGCAGTATATCATGCCCGAAATTTTGTAAACGAACCGCAAAACACGCTAAATGCTTTAGCATTTGCAGATGAAATGAAAGCACTAGGGAAATCAGCTGCATTTAAGGTTGAAGTGTTAAACAAAAAACAAATTGAAGCATTAAAAATGGGTGGATTATTGGCAGTAAATAAAGGAAGTAAAACACCACCTACTTTTACCATAATGGAATACAAACCAAAAAATGCCAAAAACAAAAAACCTATTGTGTTAGTTGGCAAAGGTGTGGTGTATGATACCGGAGGGCTTAGTTTGAAACCAACAGCAAACAGTATGGATTCCATGAAATGTGATATGGCAGGAGGTGCAACGGTAGCTGCTACTATGTATGCAATAGCTAAGAGTAAATTAAATGTGCATGTAATTGGTTTAGTGCCGGCAACAGATAATCGCCCGGGTGAGAATGCGTATGCTCCCGGTGATGTTATTAAAATGTATGATGGACAAACAGTAGAAATGCTAAATGCAGATGCCGAAGGTAGAATGATATTAGCAGATGCATTGGCTTATGCAAAAAAATACAAGCCGGAATTGGTAATGGACTTTGCAACACTTACCGGTGCGGCTGCTGCTGCAATTGGCCAATACGGTATTGTATGTATGGGTACAGCTGATGAAAGCACAAAACTTAATTTAAAAATAAGCGGAAACTTTGTACACGAGCGATTAGTAGAATTTCCATTTTGGGATGATTATGGAAAACTATTAAATAGCGATATAGCTGACATGAAAAATATTGGGGGTGCTGTTGCTGGTGCAATTACTGCCGGAAAATTTTTAGAAAAGTATATTGACTATCCTTGGATGCATTTTGATATTGCCGGACCTGCATATACCAATTCGTCCGACAGCTATCGCCCAAAAAACGGAACCGGAGTTGGAGTTCGGTTATTATTTAATTTTTTAAAAACAATAAGCAATTAATACATGAGTAAATTACCAATTATTGGCATTACAATAGGCGATATAAACGGTATCGGTCCAGAAATTATTCTTAAAACATTTCACGACCACCGAATAGCCAACTACTGCACTCCTGTAATATTTGCTTCACCAAAAGTGATTTCATTTTGGAAGAAACAATTAAACTTTCCTGAATTTAATATTCCGTATATCAAGACAATTGATCAAGTGCATCCTAAAAAAACAAACCTTTTGGTGTGCTGGGAAGAAGAAGTAGAAATAAAACCGGGTGAGATTACTGAAAAAGGCGGACAGTATGCGCTAAAAAGCTTAGAAATAGCAACGCAACATTTAAAAGAACAAAAAATACATGCGCTTGTTACTGCTCCATTAAACAAAAACAACATAAATATTCCGGGTGAAAAATTTACCGGACATACCGAATACTTAGCAAAGCAAGACAATAACAGCGATTATGCAATGCTATTAATTAATGATGATTTACGAGTAGGATTAGTTACAGGACATATACCACTAAAAGATGTTGCAAGTAAAATAACAGTAGAAGGAATACTATCAAAAATTGGTACAATTGAAAAAAGCCTAAAAAAGGATTTTAGCATTACCAAACCACGCATTGCATTATTAGGACTTAACCCACACGCAGGCGACAATGGCTTGTTGGGAAATGAAGACAAAGATATAATTGCAGTAGCATGTACAAAAGCACAGGAAAATGGCACATTAGCTTACGGTCCATATCCTGCGGATGGATTTTTCGGTTCGCATTTGTACAAAAAATTTGATGTGGTTTTAGCAATGTATCACGATCAAGGTTTAATTCCATTTAAATATATGGGCTTTGAAAATGGTGTTAATTTTACTGCCGGATTAAGTTTTATTCGTACCAGCCCTGACCATGGAACTGCTTATGATATTGCAGGCAAAAACAAAGCCGATGAAAGTAGTTTCAGAAATGCACTTTATGCTGCAATTGACTTAGTAAGAACCCGCGTTGAGAATATTGAACTCGAAGAAAATTTCTTACCTTTTTCACCACTGAAAAAGGAACGCTTTAGAATTGATTTTTAAAAATGGAAACTGCATTTTACTTACAATTTATAGGAAGTGTTGCTTTACTTTCGTTTTGTATTGTTGCACTTATTCGGATGCGAAAAAAATAAGTAACAACGCATTTACTTTTATACAAAATGAATATTTTGATGAAAAGATTTATTTAACCTAATTCAGCAAAGTATTAATTGGTTTGATTTTTTATCAATCGGTAATTGTAGTTTTGAATAATACCTTTCAGGGAATAACTCAAGCTATCTTTTATTTGTGCAATTTCCGGTGAATTTAACAAATTAGTTTCCATTAACGAATCTGTTGTGATATTATAGAATCCAATGTTTTTCTCCCCATCAAAATGTAATACATACGGA
>JACFNJ010000385.1 GCA_019454865.1 Bacteroidia bacterium | reverse complement strand
GGAAATACCTTATATTTTGCAAGTGATATGCCTGGTGGATATGGCGGATTGGATATTTACCGATGCAATAAACTTGGTGACGGAAGGTGGAGTTCGCCAATAAATTTGGGTGATAAAATCAATACAAAGGAACACGATAGTTATCCTTTTATTATTGATAACAAATTTTATTTTACATCCAAAGGGCATCTTGGTTTTGGCGGTTACGATATTTTTGAAGCCACTATTGCTCCAAATGCAGTATTTAGTGATGTACGCAATATGGGCAAGCCAATCAATTCAAGCAAGGATGATGTGGCACTAATATTTAATAAAGATAAAAGCAGTGGATACCTATCATCAAATAGGGATGATGCAAATGGATTTGATTATGTATATTATTTCAATACAAATTACACACCTCCACCTGTTGTTACTACTATTTTGGCACAAACCGACAGTGTGAAAAAACAGGAAAACATAGCTGCTAATTTCACAAACTCTAATTCAAGTTCGCAAAAAAATAGCACATCATCTTCAAACGATAAATTAAAGCAAAAAGAGGTACATACTCATTCAAAGCCTGAACCACACACAGCATATTTTGAATTTGACAGTTACCAAGCTACATCGGAAGATTTGAATAACATGCAACTGTTTGCTGACTATTGGAAGCAACATAAAAACCAATTCATCAAACTAAAAGCATTTGCTGATTGCAGAGGTAATGCAGCATATAATTACAAACTAGCTACTAAACGTGCAACTACTTTCTATAATCAATTGGTAAAATTAGGCGTAAATAGTAATAAAATATTGATTGTTTCCATTGGCGAAAATGAATCGCTTAAAGAATGTATTACTTGTTCAGCATGTACCGACCAACAACATGCTAAGAATAGGAGATTAGAAGTAATAATAAAATAATAATTCGTAATTAGTTTGCTCATAAAAAAAACCACCTTCGGGTGGTTTTTTTTATGATAGAGTTTTGAAATTATCGAAGTATGTGTGTTGATGTATTTACCAATGTACCTTCAATATATACTTCAACTATAAAGTTACCAGGTGTTAGCTCTCTTACATCAGTTTCATA
>JACFNJ010000114.1 GCA_019454865.1 Bacteroidia bacterium | reverse complement strand
ACTCAAAATGGAATGATAGAATTACTTTGTATAACAAATCTATTCAGGAATATGCAGTAAGTAAAGATGCGATTTATGATTTAGTAATTTGTAATCCTCCATACTTTGAAGTAGAAAAAAGCTATGCGATAGCTTCCCAAGCACGTACTAATGCACGGCAAACACAAAGCCTTTCTTTTGATGAGTTAATAAATTGTGTGCAGAAACTTTTGACTAATGAAGGAAGTTTTTGGATGATTTTACCTACACAAGAAGCCCAACTTTTTTTAGCAAAAGCAAGTGATAAATTATATTTAACCAAACAAATTTTGATTTATCCAAAGCCAAATAAAGTTGCAAACAGGGTAGTGTTGCAATTAAAAAAGAGTAAAGGAAATACCTTGCATGAAACTATTACTCTTTATACTGAACAAGGCTTGCCGGATGAGGCGTACAAAAATCTGACACGAGAATTTTATACAGGAAATCAATTTCAATAGTTTGATTACTCCAAACTAAATTCTTTCTCCTCAAATCGAATACCATACGTTTTTAATTCTTCCAAAATAGGTAAGTATAATTCAGGTAATAATGGAAGGTGTACACCTTTAAGTTGAATTTTATTCAACATTATTAATTTGGTTGCAATTGCTAATGGTAGCCCAACTGTTTTTGCCATTGCTGTAAGCACCTGTGTTTCTCCGTCCACTACTAATGAGCTGGTTACTTTCTTTTGTTTATTATTTACTTTGTATTCCAATTCATGGTACATAACAATCCGGTCTAATTCCCCCTCTTTTAATTTCCACTTTTGTTGTAATAGTGCTTGAAGTATTGCTGCCGGGCTACCTGCTTTACAAGTTATTTTTTGGTTTTCAAACAACCCGAGCCATTTTAGTTTTTCAAATTCTTGATTGGTTGTAGTGATGTTTAAGAAAGATGCAACACGTTGTTCCAGATTATTTATATTGTCGCCAGGAGTAAATGCGTTTAACAATTCTCTGTATGTCATTTCATCGCTATTTGGAATTACAAAACTATCATCGGTTAGTCCTAATTTTACCAAGTTGTTCCAGGCTTTTGAAAAACCTTTTTTGCGTAATGTGCCACGCAATACTGTTTGTGCATTTTCAATTCCATAAACATTAATATAACCCAATGAGTCACGGTTGGCATAGCTTTCATACGCACCATGGTTTTCAATTTCTATGTTTTCAGTTTCAGTAAAAATACGGGAAGGTGGAATAAATTTTATTTCACCTTGTGAAAGATACTTTGCTGTAGATTGTCCTGCCACCACTACGTTTCGCGGATTCCAGGTAAATTTGTAATTCCATGGATTGTCATCATATTTTGGCGAAACCAATCCTCCACAAAATGATTTGAATGAAGTAATCATACCACCTTTGTCTTTAATTTCATGGATAAGTTTTATTGCTGATAAGTGGTCAATTCCGGGGTCAAGTCCACATTCGTTAAGTAGTAATACTCCTGCTTCAATAGCTTGTGTATGCAACTCTTGCATCTCGTTACTAATGTAGCTTGCAGTGATTAGATGTTTTTTATGGGTTATGCAATTTTTAGCAATAGGTACATGCATAAATGCAGGCAGCATGGATATCACAACATCGTGTTGCTTTATTAAATCGGATACTGCTTGTTCATCATTTGCATTTATGCAAACTGCCTTGGTTAGTGGGTTATTATTAGTTTTTAATTTTGCTGTTTCCAAGTTCCCATCTGCTACGGTAATTTCCCAATTGTATGTAGCAGCATGTGCAATCAAATAATTAATAAGATATGTAGAGGATAATCCTGCTCCTAAAACTAAAATTGTATTCATCTTTACTAAAAAATCGAAGCGAAACTATATAAATTAAAGACAAATTTATGTAATCTTGAATGAATGGAAGAAATTAAAAAAGAATCAATACTAATTCAATATAACAGAATTCAGGAATTGGATGAGGTGGATAGAGCATTATTGCTAAAGGCAAAAGAGGCTGTTCATACATCGTATGCTCCATACTCTAAGTTTCATGTAGGTTGTGCTTTGCAATTGAATAATGGTGTAATAATTACAGGCAGTAATCAAGAAAATATTGCTTATCCAAGTGGCTTATGCGCTGAGCGTGTAGCTATTTTTAGTGCAGGAGCAACATATCCTGATCAGCCGGTAAAAACTATTGCAATAACTGTAAAAGCAGAGGACTATATCGTAACTGAACCAATAATGAGCTGTGGCGCATGTTTACAAAGTATGAGTGAGTACGAAATTAAATTTAAACAACCAATACGTGTGCTATTGCAAGGCGAAACGGGCGTAATATATGTTGCAAACGGACTACGTACATTTATGCCGTTTATGTTTTGGGTGGATGAATTAAAACGAAAATAATTATGCAAACAATTGAGGCAAATTTGGTAGATTTAAAACAAGATAAAATCTATCCTGTTCGATTGGAATATGACAAAATCATTCATTCCATTACACCAATTAATAAGCAAGTAGAAGGATATTTATTGCCGGGTTTTGTTGATGCTCATGTTCATATCGAAAGTTCGTTATTGATTCCGTCTGAATTTGCTCGAATGGCTGTACTGCATGGTACTGTAGCTACTATTAGCGACCCACATGAAATTGCAAATGTGTTAGGAATACAAGGTGTGCAGTTTATGGTTGAAAACGGAAAACAAACACCATTTAAGTTTTTTTTTGGTGCGCCAAGTTGTGTGCCTGCAACAGTTTTTGAAACTGCCGGAGATGCCATTAACTCCGATAACATAGCTAAACTATTACAGCAAGATGATATTTATTATTTAGCTGAGATGATGAATTTTCCGGGTGTGTTGTATGATGATGAAGAGGTTTGTAAAAAAATTGCCCATGCACATAGGCTAAAGAAACCTATAGATGGGCATGCTCCCGGACTTGTTGGAGAAAAATTAAGAAAATATTTTTCAGCCGGAATAACAACCGATCATGAGTGTTTTTCATTAGCTGAAGCATTGGAAAAATTGCAATTAGGTATGCACGTTTTGATTAGAGAGGGAAGTGCTGCACGTAATTTTAACGAATTAATACCTGCTATTAAAGCATATCCAAAACAAATAATGTTTTGCAGCGATGATAAGCATCCCGATTCGTTGCTGTTAGGGCATATTAATCAATTGTGCGCCCGGGCAGTTAAAGCCGGTTACAACTTGTTTGATGTATTACGTGCAGCATGTATTAATCCGGTTAAGCATTACAATGTACCCGTAGGACAACTGAAAATTGGTGATTCTGCCGATTTTATTGTTGCAAAAGATTTGTCCGAATTTGCGATTAACAAAACGGTTATTGCCGGTGAAGCAGTTGCGCAGCAAGGCAAAAGTTTTATCCCATCAGTAAATGTAACGCCAATTAATAAATTTACACTTTCTGCATTAACACCGGATGATTTTGCATACCAACCGCAAGCCATTGAGCCTACCATTGTATGTTATGACGGGCAATTGATAACAGGTAAAGAAATGATTGAAGCAAGCAACTTATTACCTGAAAATAATGTTTTGAAAATTGTTGTAGTAAACCGATACAAGAAACAAAAAATTGCAGCTGCTTACATCAAAAACTTTGGCTTACAAAAAGGTGCAATTGCAAGTAGTGTTGCACACGATATCAACAATATTGTATGTGTGGGAGTATCGGATGAAGCAATTTGTAATGCAGTAAATTTAGTTATTGCACATGCCGGTGGGTTAAGTGCAGTGTCCGAAAACGAAGCGCACATATTGCCATTACCCGTAGCCGGATTAATGAGTACTGATGATGCTTGGAAAGTTGCAGAGAATTATATCGCTTTGGATAAATTTAGTAAAGTTGAATTGGGTTCAACATTACAAGCTCCATTTATGAGTTTGAGTTTTATGGCGCTTTTAGTAATACCAAGTTTAAAACTAAGCGATAAGGGATTGTTTGATGCTGATTCGTTTAAGTTTTTACGAGAGGTTTAAATTATACTTTTGTTAAAATTTAAGGTTGAATTTTCGTAATGAAATATATGAAGGAAATTTAAAAACCTCAGATTTCTTTCTTTTCCTGCATCGCATTATTAAACTCTTGCGATTTGCCTTTGGCTATACTTAGTGTTTGCCAAGCATCGGATTGAAAAATTTTACATACAAAAACAATCTGCCCAATGTGGTAGCTGTAATGTGCTACTTGTCTATTAATAGCCTCCATTACGCTATGTTTTTCACCACGAATGGTAACAATATTTCCTAAATTTTCGGGAGTTAATTTATCCAATGTATCAAATAAGCATTTCCATCCTTCCTCCCATAGTTGCATAAGTTTTTCTCTGTTCATATTATCTTCTTGCAAAAATTCATTGTCTCTGTTTCGCCATGTTTTTTCTCCATCGCTGATTAAAAAATCTGTCCATCGGCTTAGCATGTTTCCATGCAGATGCTTTACAATTAGATAAATGCTGTTGCTGTTTGCGTTTATTTGTTTTAGCAAATCTTCGTCTTGTACTTGTGCCATTGCTTTTTCGCAAAGTTTTTTGTATTGAACAAATAGGGCTTTACTGGATGCAATATAATTTGTGTCGGTCTTGCTCATAAATCAACGGTATTTTATTAAAAGCCTTACCAAAAATAGAAAAGAACTTTGGTAAGTTGAAAAGTTTTCATGTCTTTTTAGTTTTTCATTAAAAAAATTCTTGCTTACATATTCATTGGTTTGCGCTCAAGTTTTGAAAAGAATTTGCAGATGTTAGAATTAATACAATACATTTGTGCGCTCTTTTGGTGCAGGCAATTATTTTAATTGCATTGCTTAATAGGGAATCAGGTGAAAATCCTGAACAGTTCCCGCTGCTGTAAGTATCGCCAAAGGTTTATTTATTCTATTGTCACTGTTTTGTTTTTAAAACGGGAAGACCAAATAAACCGATACAAGTCAGAAGACCTGCCACAAGAATTTAACCATGTAGCTTTCGGGAGAAAAGCAAAAAGGAATTATCAAATTAATTGTATTCCCTTTCTTGTTTTATCCTGCAAGTTGTTTAAAAAACGGATTTGTAATGAACAAAAGTTGGATAATAGGTTTGCTTGTTTTGAATTTAGGGTTGAAAAGCTATGCCCAAAATTTAAAGCAGGATTCTGTTTATCAATTACCGGAGTTTAGTACACAAACCAATCGGTTTGAACAGTTCAGCATAGGAAATAAAATTATACAAACCGATTCGTTACTTAAAGCAACACAAAATAATGCAACACTTGCACAGTTGCTTGCATTAAGCAGTCCGTTGTTTATAAAAAATTATGGAGTTGGTCAGCTTGCTACTACAAGTTTTCGTGGTGCGGGTGCAGCACATACCGCTATTTTATGGAATGGTATAAACCTGCAAAGTAACATGAACGGGCAAATTGACTTTAATCTAATAGCCGTTAGTGTATTGGATGAAGTTAGTGTTTTTTATGGTGGCAATTCGGCATTATACGGAAGCGGTGCAATAGGTGGAGCTGTTTTGTTAAAAAATGCTTCGGCATTTAATAAGCAAAGCGCATATTATCGGTTAGGTTTGGGTAGTTTTTCTGACCAACAACATTACGTAGGATTTGCTAAAGGCAATGCTAAAATGTATATTAAGTTAAATGCATATTGGCGAAATGCTATTAATAATATTACCTATAAAAATACGGCATTGCCCGATAATCCGCTAACTACACTACCACATGCGGAACAAACAAGTTACGGAGGAATAGCGGAGATTGGTTTTAACCCCAATTTAAAGAATACATTTTCTGTAAAGTATTGGTATGGATTTAGTGATAGAAATATTCCACCAACAATTGGTGCTGCGGTTAGCAATTCCTATCAGATAGATGCATTTAATAGAATGGTAAGTGAGTGGAAATACGAGTTAAAAACAATTCGTGTTAATACACGTGCAGCTTACCTGAATGAGTATATCAATTATCAAGACCCATCTACCTATATTTTTGGAAAAAGTAAAAGCAATTCATGGATAACTGAATCGGACATACAATGGACACCAAATACTAATTGGAGTTTTAATACCGGTGTAAATAATACGTTTTCATATGCAACAAGCGATGGTTATTCAGCTTTGGCTGAGCGAAATCTTACTTCTTTTTTCCTTTCTTCAAAATATACCGGAGTGAGAAACATAACAGTTGCTGCAAGTATTGGTAAAGACTGGCTGTATGCAATAGCACAACCTTTTACATCTACCTTGGGTGTTGCTTATAAGTTGCCAAAACATTTTACCATATCTGCTCATTTAAATAAATCTTATCGGTTGCCAACATTAAATGATCTGTATTGGATTACGGGAAACAAAAATTTGAAAACAGAAAATGGAATTGGAGAAGAAATTGGATTGAAAAAAGAAATTCATGCAACTGATTTTTATTTCTCAACTCAGGCAAATGTGTTTAATCGAATTGTAACGGATTGGATTGTATGGGTTCCGCTTTCCGGAACATGGACACCACAAAATCTAAAGCAAGTATGGAGTCGTGGGGTAGAGTGGAGCAATACGTTACGATACCAAAGTTCAATTGGTAATTTTACTTTACGCAGTGATTGGAGTTATGTTTTATCTACAAATCAAAAAGCTGCTGTTGTTAACGACCAAACGGTAGGCAAACAATTAATTTATACTCCTCGACTTACACATCAGCATTTTGTTTCGTATTCGCATAAGTGGTTTTATTTTGGTATTAACCCAACCTATACCGGTTATCGTTTTATTACTTCGGATAATTCAGCATTTATTGACGATTATTTCATTACAAACGTATATACAGGCTACAACATATCGTGGTTAAAATCACATTGGCAATTACAATTTAATTATAACAATTGTTTTAATACACAATACATGGTTTTGCCTGCTCGCCCTATGCCTTTGGCTAATTGGCAGCTATCCTTACAACTAACTTTTAAATAATATATAAAATGAAAAAACAATTATTTCTATTTTCTTTCTTAACAATTTCAGTTTGCTTACATGCACAATTTGTTTCCAATTTTGAATCGTTTAGTTTAACACCAAATTCTGTATTAAATGGAACAGGTAAAACCATTGCAAGTAATTTTGCAAGTGGTGATTTTACTTTCCCAATTTCTTACAGCACATCTTTTGGTGGTTTTTGGAGTAGTGGTTGGGCTTATTCAACAATTAAAAACGATACACAAGCCGGGTTTGGTAACATGTATGCCTCTTATGCTAATGGTGGTTACAATTCAGATAAATATGCTATCGGACAAAATAACGCTATAATAAAATTAGCTACAAATGATACCGTAAAAGGATTGTATGTTACAAATACTACTTATGCTGCTTTATCTATGTTGAATGGAGATGCATTTAGTAAAAAATTTGGAGGCAATACCGGAAACGACAGTGATTATTTTTATTTAGTTATCAGAGGCTATGCTAATGGAAATACCATAAACGATAGTGTGGTTTTTTACTTAGCCGATTATCGTTTTGCAAATAATTCACAAGATTATATTGTAAAAAACTGGGCGTGGGTAAATCTTTCTACATTAGGCAAAGTAGATTCTTTACATTTTAGTATGGTAACATCAGATGTTGGTCAATTTGGTCCAAACACTCCATTGTTCTTTGCAGTTGATGATATTGCAACGAATGCCTCTACAGCCGATTTTGAGAATTTAACAATAGCAGCAAATAAATATTGGAATAAACCAAATGGAAAAGTTTTTGAAAACTATATAAGCGGTGCTGCTTCATTTTATTCTGAATTTACCACTTCAGCTTTTGGTGATTATTGGAGTAATGGATTTGCAATTTCAAATCATAAAGATGTAAGTTTGGATAGCAATACAGTAAATTATTCAAAATTATATACAGCAGTTACCGGTTCGGGGGTTGATACCAGCTCCAATTATGCTATTGCGCAAAACAATTCAAAAATAATTATTGATAACACTACTTCAGAAAAAGTAGCAAGCGGTGTTTATATTACTAACTCCAACTATGCATATTTGAGTATGAAATGGGGCGATGGATTTGCAAAACAATTTACCGATACCGATTTTTTTAAAGTGAAAATTATAGGTTATTATGGAGGAAATATAACAGACAGTGTTTTTGCTTATTTAGCGGATAGCGGTAAAATACTAACACAATGGAAATGGGTTGATTTAACCCGTTTAGGAAAAATAGATTCAATTGAGTTTTCATTATCATCATCTGATAATGGATTATATGGCATGAATACTCCTGCATTTTTTGCAATTGATAATTTTACAGTAACACCACAAACAGGATTGGCAAATTTAGCTACTGTATTGGATGTGGAAATTTATCCAAACCCTGCAACTACATTGTTTAATATACATTTACCACAATTACTAAATACTGCTCAAGTTACTATCTTCGATTTGTCGGGTAGAGTTGTTGTGGAGCAAAATGTAGGTAAATTTTCAGCGATTGAAATTGCTCACTTACCTCAAGGTCTGTATCTAGTAAAAGTTTCAAGTGATGAAGGCAATGCCTTCGGAAGAATAATTAAACAATAATTAGCT
>JACFNJ010000113.1:7070-8558 GCA_019454865.1 Bacteroidia bacterium | reverse complement strand
GTGATGCAAACTACGATTTTAAGCAAAACAGCGATATGTATTGGCTTACCGGAATTGACCAAGAAGAATGTGCTGTTATCTTATTTCCGGATTGCCCGGTAGAAAGTTATCGGGAGGCATTATTTGTAAAACGAACTAACGAGCATATTGCCGTGTGGGATGGGCACAAATACACCAAAGAAGAAGCCACTGCTGTTTCCGGTATCAAAAATATATTTTGGATGGATGAAATGGATGGGATGTTACGTGCAATTATTCAAATGGCTGACACGGTTTATCTGAACAGCAACGAGAATGACCGTGCTAGTAACAATGCACCGTATAAAGATATTTTATTTGCTCGCCAAATGCGTGAACGTTTTCCTTTACACAACTTTATGCGCACAGCTCCAATCATGCAACGCTTACGCTCCATAAAGCATCCGCTTGAAGTTGAATACATGAAACATGCAATCGAAATCTCAAACAAAATGTTTCATCGCGTAGCTAAATTCTTGAAACCCGGAGTAAAAGAATACGAGGTTGAAGCAGAAGTAATTCACGAATTTATACGCAATGGAGCTACCGGACACTCCTTCACTCCTATTGTAGCAAGCGGAAAAAATGCTTGTACTCTACACTATATTGACAATGCAGGTACATGCAACGATGGCGATTTACTGCTATTAGATACCGGTGCTGATTATGGAAACTACATAAGCGATATGACCAGAACTTTTCCTGTGAACGGGAAATTTACTACCCGACAAAAGGAAGTTTATAATGCAGTATTGCGTGTAATGAAAGAAGCAAAAAAAATGCTAAAACCGGGTGTACTACTAATGCAATACCATGCAGAAGTATGTAAGATAATGGAAAAGGAATTGATAGACCTTAAACTTCTTACTTTAGATGATATAAAGAAGCAAGACCCCAATTGGCCTGCATTTAAAAAATATTACATGCACGGTACATCGCATTTTTTGGGATTAGATGTACACGATGTAGGTATGCGCTATGAGCCAATGCAAGCAGGTATGATGTTTAGCTGTGAACCCGGAATTTATATTCCGCAAGAAGGTATTGGTATCCGATTAGAAAATGAAATACTTATTACCGAAAACGGTTGCATTGATTTAATGGAACACATACCGATAGAAGCAGAACATATTGAGGAATTAATGAACAAATAGGTTTATAACTACTTGTTGCAATAAATCTCAACACCCCGAAACGCAAGCGTTTCGGGGATTTTTTTTAAAAAAATCTGAAACTTTCTACTATTTACCTCCTACTCCAATACTTCAGCCAATATTTCGTGGCTTCGCATGTTGCTAAATCCATTTAGATACTCGTTGAAATACGTTACTAAATTTTGAATTAATGCCTTGCGATAACTTGCCGGAAACGACATGGACTGTATTGTAGTGTAATCGCAATGCAAGCATTGAAGTAGTAATTTACCTGAGTGTTCATCAAACAAAAACGGATTGTTTTTATCAAAAATCT
>JACFNJ010000113.1:0-7058 GCA_019454865.1 Bacteroidia bacterium | reverse complement strand
CGCTTTCTTTATAATTAAATCCGATATTTTCGGTTCCAAGTGCGCTATCATATTTCGGGTAAAAGCCAAGTAGGCGCGTAAGTTGAATTAAAAAATAAATAGGGAAATTTGCCACTCTCCCATCTTCTTGATTAAGTAGTAAGATTACATGATACAAGAAATCAAACAACGCATTATCGGGTTGGTTTTCTTCCTTGATACTTCGATGTAATACTTCGCTTACAAACATACCAATGGCACTTTTTAAAAGATTAAATCGCAACTCGTGTAATGGTGGTGTAGTTTTCAGTTCTTTAATGCGTTGTAAATTTTTATTGGGCTGGTAGTACACTTCCAGTTCAAGCAATGACAGGGGTAAAATTTGGGCAGGTTTTATTGTGCCTTTACTTTTACGTACACCATTAATAAGGTATGATTGTAATCCATACAAATCGGTATAACACTTTAATACCACACTCGACTCGCTGTATGCAACAGATTTAATAACAATAGCTTTACACTTAGCAAGCATGTGTTTTAATAGTTATTGCGTTTCCAGGTAACACGAATACCAATTAAATCCGGGGTTTCAATTTTGGTATCATAATCCACAGTAAAACCAAGTGCTTGATAAAATGAAAGTGGCGAACGGTAGTACTTATCATTTTGCAGTTTGTAATTATCGTGGTCGATAACCCAACCGTTAAGCACCGGGTTATTTTCTTTAAGTGCATTAATTAATAATTTCCCGTAGCCTTTATTTTTTTCTTTTTCATCCACTATTATACTAAACCATATATCATCATCCCTTTCAAAATCCATTGCCCATCCTAATAGTTTATTGTTTTCGTTAAATAAAAAATAATGGTTGTGGTGTGATGTTTCTTGCAGCAATACAGTAAAGCGGTCTTTCATTACCACCGGATAATTTTCATTCCATAAAACATTTACTTGCTCAGTTAGCTGTGGAGAGATAAAAGCTAAATGAACGATGTGTACCTGCATTGCATCTCTTATTTGCAATGCAATTAAGAAATATTTTTTAGTTTATTACAAGAATTTTAGTAACAAAAGTTTCGGTAGCATCTTCGTTACTGCTGTAAATAATGTACACTCCGGTAGCCACTCTATTGCCGTTAAAATTTCTACAATTCCAGGTAGCCATGCCACCATTTGCTTGGGTTTCATATACAAGATTTCCGGCAATATCAGTTATCTTCACATTGGTTTTATTTGCTAAACCACGTATGCCAATATCGCCTTTGTATTCGGGGCGAACCGGATTAGGATATACAAATACACTTCCATGTTTATCATCAGCATTTGTTGCATCGCCTGCATAACTAAGAATTCCCTTTTCAGTTGAAAAAAACACTTCTCCGGTTTCTTCAAAAATACCAATATCATACACCACATTGGATAATAAAGGACTATTTTCGGTAGTAAAATTACGTATTACGGTATATCCGTCTTCGCTTACAAGCCATACACCGTTACGTGTTGCTATCCATTTTCTGTTTGCTCCATCTACTTTAATGCTATATATAGCATCGGTTCCTAAAAAAATGCTATTAAAACTTCCGGTATTAAAAATAAGTTGTCGGGCATCATAGGAGTTTTTTGAATCGTTGCTAAACACCGAAGTAGGATTACTTATAATGCACAATCCGGCATCTGTACCAATCCACATCTCGCCATTTTTATCTAATGCCATACACAAAATATTATTGCTTGGCAATGCTCCCTTCCCTTTTTCTTTGGTTAGTATTTTCACTTGGTCGTCAGCCTCAGAAGCAATATTTGCACCCTCATTGTAAACAATTAAGCCTGCACCTCTGCTGTTAGTTATCCATTTATTGTTTCGTGTAGGTGCATCATCGCATACTATAAACCCTACAGCATTGTTTGCTCCGTTTAATCCGAATGAATACCACTGGTTGTTTGTTGTTTTTACTGCCAATGGTTTTGCAGCTCCGTAACTTGTTACCCATAAGTTGCCATTGTTATCAATAGCAGTTCCGGCAGCAAACACCGGACGATATGCTATAAACTCATTTGTAAAATACCCTATAGTACTGTTGGATGTATCATAAAAATTAGTTGGTTTAAAATCGGTTAGCTCCAAAAGTCCCTTACCAAAAGAAGTA
Source organism: Bacteroidia bacterium (assembly GCA_019454865.1). GTDB lineage: Bacteria > Bacteroidota > Bacteroidia > UKL13-3 > UKL13-3 > UBA6183. Next base: position 4,932 of record JACFNJ010000113.1, on the reverse strand, counting down.
AGATATGTTTTGTTGGTTTTATCATCGCACAGTACATCCAAAAAATCACGACTATTTTCTATCCAAGTATTGTTAAATGCAGATACACTTTGCCAATTGTTGCCATCATAGATATAAAATTTATTGTTGTTGTAGGTAGGTTTCCATCCCGCTGCACCACCAAATCCATCAACATATCCACCCGAAACAATTAACTTTTTATGTTTTGCAGAATAGGAAAATTTTGCTGCGGTATTGCCATCCGGACCTTGCGGAATTATGTATCTATCGCCTGTTGGTTCAGCCACAACCAACCCTTGCGAATGTATAGCCATTGCATAATATCCTTTGGATGTAAGCACGGCATCTTCTGAACCTACTTTGCTAAATACCGTAGGTGTAAATGAATTATCATAGGTAATAATCCGCTCCGGTTGTACTACCAAAATTTTATTTTGTGATATGCGGATATTACGAATTTCACTACCAGATAATCCGGAAAGCGTATCCCAATTTAGTCCATCAAAACGCAAAATTTTATTTGAATTTGATGCAAGCAAATAGCCATTAACCGCTAACAATTGATTGGTAGAATCAGAAATTTGCATGTGCCATGAATTAAAATCGCTAAGGTTGCTGCTTGTAAGCGATGCCCGATATAAACCCATGGATGATGATGCATACATGTATTGATTAAATACAGCCAAATCATTAACAGCAAGCGTAGTTCCGTTTGCTCCTATATTTTGATACGAATCTACTATTTGTAATGTAGCTAAGTTTATTTTTACAATACCAAAACTACAAGCCAAGTAAGCATGGTTAGCATATAGCAGAATATCGTTAATGCTTTTATCTCCAATTATACTTTGGTCTAATATACTTCGTATGTTGTATGTTTTTCCATTTTGAATTAAATCTACATTCGAGTTTTTATATACAACAATTAACGTTTGTGTTTCTTCGTCAAAAGCTAATTTTGTTACCTCTACATCACTTAATCCGTTTACTTTGGTTAATAATTGTACACTCACTTCATCGGCATCATACATAAACACTCCACTGATAGAGCCAACATAAATCTGGTTATTATTTTGTGCAATGGTTGAGTTGTTCCAGTATGATAAATGTGTTCGCCACGCATTTAATTCAGGTACTTTGTATTGAGCAAGACCAATTGAAACTTGTAAAACAGAAATTAAAAGTAAAGTCAGTTTATTCATTTTTATTAAAAGAAAGATAGCATTTAAACGTAACGATAACAGCACGCAATATAATATTTGGCAGCTAATATATTTTTCACATAAACATAATAAAATACATAAATTCGCCCCAATTTATATGTGGCAAAAATTAGGAACTCTTGTTATACGCAATAGACTTGCATTACTTATTACTTTAGGTGTAATCACTTTAATTTTTTCACTCTTTGCAATACGTGTAAAGCTCACTTATGATTTTGCAAAAATAATTCCGGTTGATGATCCGGATTATATCGAGTACATGAAGTTTAAAGAAACCTTTGGCGAAGACGGGAATGTATTAGCAATAGGTATTAAATCAACCAAACTTTTTGAGAAAGATTTTTTTAATGACTTGGTAGAGTTAAACAAAAAAATTGAGAAAGTAAACGGAGTAGAAAAAGCAATTTCAATTGCTAATATATACATGCCTTATAAAGATGAAGCAAAACATGAACTAAACTTAAAACCGGTTATTACAGGCTATGTAGAAACGCAACAAGAAATGGATTCAATTAAAAACTTAATCTTATCCATGCCTATTTATAAAGGTTTGCTGTATAATAAAAATGGTGATGTAGCTTTACTTGCTATTACTTTAAACAAACAAAAACTTGATAGTAAAGAACGAATACCAATTGTAAATGAAATTGAGAAATATTGTAATACGCTAGGCGAAAAACATAACATCACTTTTCACTACAGCGGTTTGCCTTACGTAAGAACCATTTATGCAAGTAAAGTTGCTGATGAAATTAAAATATTTACATACTTATCAATACTAATAACAGCAATCTTTATTTTTATCTTTTTCCGGTTTATTTCGGCTGTAATATTCTCGTTGGTGCTTGTGTTTATGAGTGTTTTAATTACACTTGGCAGTATTGAAATGTTTGGATATAAAATTACATTACTTACCGGATTAATACCTCCATTAATTGTAATAATTGGTGTTCAAAATTGTATTTACATGCTTACGGTTTACCACCAAGAGTATAGGGCACACGGAAATAAAATGTTAGCTCTTACTCGATTAATCTCCCGTGGCGGGCTTCCACTTTTCTTAACAAATACTACTACTGCTATCGGATTTTGTGTATTTAGTTATTCAGGTAGTGTTGTTTTAGATCAATTTTCAATTATTTCGGGATTAAATATCATGTTGGTATATGTAATTTCGTTGGTATTTTTCCCTATTGCATACAGCTATCTGCCACCTCCAAAAGAAAAACACACCAAACATTTGGATGGTAAACATCTGAATAAGGTTATGGATATATGCAATAATTTGGTTACAAATCATCGCAAGGCAATTTATGCAACCATTATAGCTATCACCATTGTTTCGGTTTGGGCTAGTTTGCAAATACAAACACTTGGTTATGTAGTGGACGACCTACCACAAAAAGACAAAGTATTTACTGATTTAAAGTTTTTTGAAAAAGAACTTAAAGGAGTTTTGCCCTACGAAATTCAAATAGATACCAAAAGAAAAAATGGCGTTAAAGATTTGAGTACGCTTCAAAAAATGAATCGCTTAGAGCGTGAGTTGGCTGAATTTCCGGAGTTAAGCAAAGCACTATCAATTGTAGATGTATTAAAATTTGCAAACCAAGGCTATAACGAAGGAAATGAAAAATACTATATTATTCCAAGCGCATTAGAAATTTCAGGGCTGCTTAGTTATTTACCAAAAAATAACAACATGAGTGGAGGATTAATGAAAGGTTTGGTGGATAGCAATATGCAGGTAGCCCGCATGAGTATTCAAATGGCTGATGTTGGTTCGGTGGACATGAAAGTCCTAAATAATAAAGTGCAAAAAATTATTGATGATATATTTCCTAAAGATAAATATGATGTTAAACATACCGGAACAAGTCTTATATTTTTAAAAGGCAACGATTATTTAATAACCAACTTGCTCGAAAGTATGACGTTGGCATTGGTAATTATTTCACTTCTTATGGCTGTATTATTTTTCAGTTGGCGTATGGTATTAATATCGCTAATTCCTAATCTTATTCCATTACTAATGACACTTGGAATTATGGGATTGTTTGATATCCGGCTTAAACCTTCAACTATTATTATTTTTTCAATGGTTTATGGCATAGTGGTAGATTACACTATACTGTATTTAGCCAGATACCGCCACTCGCTAATCAAACTTAATTGGGATATGAAAACAGCAATTAAAGATTCGTTAGAAGTTGCCGGGCCAAGTATAATCTATTCGGCAATTGCACTATTTGCCGGATTTATCATTTTCGCATTTAGCGATTTTGGAGGAACAATAGCATTGGGTGTATTAACATCATTAGCATTGCTGTTTGGTATGTTTACAAATTTATTGCTACTCCCTGCATTGCTATTATCCATGGAAAAAGCAATAAACAACAAAAAAGAATTTGAGCATGTATTGGTTGATATAGAAGGCGACCCAACGGATAGTGAATAAAACTAAATTATATGTTTTCAACTTTATGCTTTAGTAAAATTCTCTTTTTCTAATATTTTCATTTATAGTCATTAAATCCTATTTTCGCACACCCAAAAAATGGGAGAATTATATAAAAAACTAACACATAGTGCTGAATAGTTAAAATGACTAAATACAACGAATACAAGAAACTCGATTTTCCGGCTTTTGAAGAAGAAATACTAAAGTATTGGAGTGAAAATAAAATATTTGAGCAAAGTGTAAACAACCGCGAAGGAGCAAAATCATTTGTGTTTTATGAAGGACCACCAAGTGCTAACGGAATGCCCGGCATACATCACGTAATGAGCCGTACGGTTAAAGATGTATTTTGCAGATACAACACACTTAAAGGCTACCAGGTAAAACGCAAAGCAGGATGGGATACACATGGCTTACCAGTTGAGCTACAAGTCGAAAAAACATTAGGAATTACCAAAGAAGACATCGGTAAAAAAATATCAATTGCAGAGTATAACGAAGCTTGCAGGAAAGATGTAATGAAATTTACCGATGTGTGGAATAACCTTACCGAACGCATGGGCTATTGGGTAAATTTAAATGACCCATACATTACCTACGAAAATAAATACATGGAAACACTTTGGTGGGTATTGAAACAATTACACAACAAAGGACTATTATACAAAGGCTATACCATACAACCATACTCACCGGCAGCCGGAACCGGTTTAAGTTCGCATGAATTAAACCAACCCGGTACCTATAAAGATGTAAAAGACTATACCGCAGTAGCAATGTTTAAAGCCCAAAATGCACCTTTTGAAGGTGATGTATATTTTTTAGCTTGGACAACTACTCCCTGGACATTACCGTCCAATACTGCATTAGCCGTAGGTGCAAAAATTGATTATGTTGTTGTTAAAACATTTAATCCATACACCTACCAGACTTGTAGTGTTATATTAGCAAAAGACTTACTAAGTAAACATTTTAAACCGGAACAAGCCGAAATAAAATTAGAAGATTATAAGCCGGGAGATAAATTAATCCCTTACCAAATAACGCATGAAATAAAAGGAAATGAGTTAGCTGCAATACAGTATGAGCAATTATTACCATTTGCACCCGTAACCAATGGCGATGCTTTTCGTGTAATAATTGGTGATTTTGTAACAACCGAAGATGGTACAGGCATAGTGCATATTGCTCCAAGCTTTGGTGCTGACGACTTTAGAGTAGCTAAACAAAACGGAATTGGCAGTTTAA
>JACFNJ010000112.1 GCA_019454865.1 Bacteroidia bacterium | reverse complement strand
TACCCTTTTTAAACTCTTCGGTTTTAGTTTGATTACCGGATAGAATAAGGATACACTCAATATCTGATTTCCCTTTACTTATAGCTTGAAATAATTTTTCATAGTTTTCATTCTTCGCTGAATTAGCTATCGGTAATAATAAAGTTACTCTATTTTCTACTAATGTTTTTTGCATACGTATTTAAATCGCTAATTTTTCTTTTGATTTAACCCCAAGAAACTTAAAAAGAAACTTGAGAAAACAGTTTGCAAGCCAAGCATAATTGCAATTACCGATGGTATTACAATTCGTAAAATGCTGGAATAATCCAACTGACCAAACTCTTGTAAATCCCATAGGTATAAGGAATAAACCGAACCAACTAATCCACCCAATGTAACCAAAATTCCTACTACTAATCCGGTTTCTAATGATATAAAATTATATAATCTATCTAATGCATATTTTTTGGGAAGAAACCCTTGTTGAATAGCATAAATTCTGGTAAAAATTGCAAAGTTTACAGCTTGATATCCGATAACAACAAATGCACCGGAATAAAGCAACGTGTTTGTATCAAAATAAATATTCAATAACTGAACCGGACCTTTTATTATCATAACAAATAATATTAATCCGATAATCATAAGTGTAATTCCGGGAATTAAAAACAGCCATCTTGGACTATAAAGTAATAAAAACCTCAAGTGACGCCATCCATCACGCCATGTACGTAAATGAGGAGGACGTGATCTTCCATCCGGAGAAAGAGTAGTAGGAACTTCAGTTATTTTTAATTTATTAATTTGAGATTTTACAACCATTTCGCTTGCAAACTCCATTCCGGTAGTTTGTAAATTTAGCAAATCAACAATGTCTTGTCTAAAGCCTCGAAGACCACAATGAAAATCATTAATTCCTTTTCCGAAAAATAATTTACCGATAAAGGAAAGTACCGGATTGCCAAGATAATAATGAAGAAATGGCATTGCACCTTTAGCAATACCACCTTTAAAGCGGTTTCCCATTACCAAATCATAGCCTTCTCTTAATTTCTCAACAAAAGGATTTAAATTACTAAAATCATAACTATCATCGCTATCCCCCATTATAACGTATTTCCCTTTTGCTGCTTGTATTGCTCCCATCAAAGCACTTCCATATCCTTTTCGTGGAATATCTATTACACGTGCTCCACAATCTTTGGCAATTTGTTGTGAACCATCCGTACTTCCGTTATCGCCTATTACTACTTCACCAGAAACACCATTATCTTTTAAGTATTTAAATGCCTTATCAATACATGTTTTTAATGTTTCTGCCTCATTTAAGCAAGGCATAACAATGGTTAATTCCAATTCTTTCTCCATTTTATATCAACTATTTTTTTTCTTTAAAACAGCTACAAAGTGTAGTTGCCTTCCGAAAAGCCAATTAAACACACCCGGATAAAGTGGTATCTTTTTGTTCATACTCACAATTTCTAATCCGAGTTCTTCAAAAGTTTCTCTCCAGAATTTTTCTGTTTTAAAATTATAAATTACTTTAACTCCATGTGGGGCATTGCCTACCCAATCCATAAATTTAAGAGTTAAAAAATCAAATTTATTTTCCCATAAATGATCTTTAATTATCAGGTATTTTTTACTTACCCGCATGGTTTCTTTAAGCAAATCTTTAAAAATTTCATCCGGTACATGATGCAATACATCAACATACTGTGCTGCATCAAAGCCATTATCCGGAAAAGGAATGTGGCTTCCGTCATACTCTTGAAACGGAATTGCACAAGTGGGGCGTGCCATAATATCTATCCCTTGGTAACTAATTCCTTTTGACTTTTCGCTTATTAATTTACTAATTGTACCATCTCCACATCCTATATCCAATACACTTATATTTTGAGGCATTTGCTTGGCTATTTCATCCGATATTACACGTATCCTTCTCAAAAAAACGTATTCGTGATGTAAATCTTTTAATAATTTCATGTATTCGTTTTAAAATAAAGTTTGCAATATAATGATTATCGGATTTTTATATCCATTCTATTTTATACTACAACAGATTTAAACCTAAAAATTAGTTTCAATCTATATATCAATCGGATAAACATAATAGAAAATAAAAATACCTCAAAAAGTTTTTGGCCTTCTGAGGTATTTTTGGGGATTAAAATATAATTAGATTTAATAATCTCTTCTTCTGCCACTACCACCGGAAGTTCTGCCACCTCCATAACTTTTTTCGCCTTTAGATGAGCCTCTACCCCTATTACTATTTCTATCGCCACTTCTTGCTCTGTTTCTATCGCCACCTCTATTGCTTGAGCCATACTCTTTGCGTGATGAACTGCTTCTTGTTCGTCCTCCTGATTTGTCATTTCCGCTAATTTCTACTCGTACTTCCCGTCCTCTGTATTCACTACCATGCAAATAGGTCATTATTTTTTCAACATCTTCATTATCTACATTAATGAAAGAATATACTCCTTTAACATCAACCCGATAAATCTTTTTAAAAGGAATTTCAGTGATATTGGAAACGAAATCTTTTAAAGAACCTGCATTTAATCCATCTTTTTGACCAATGCTTAAAAACAAGCGTGTACCACGTGATGCACCATAAGTTTCATTTGAATCTGAACGCTCACTTCTACCTTTATCCTGCACGTTTAAGTCCGGTGCATTTAAGTAATCTGCACTAAATCTACGTAATTCCAACGAAAGCATTTTCTTTAATATATCTTCTTTAGTTAATGCAAGTAATGGTTTTAAATGTTTTTCAACGGAATCATCAAAAAACGTCTCTTCAATTTCTGTAGAATTAATTGTATCAATAAATGCAAATAATTTTCTATCTCTAACTTCAAATGCAGATGGAATTAATACACGAGTAAAACTAATATTAGCAAGTTTTTCTATCTCCCGCAAACGGTAAAATTCCCTTACATTTAATAAGGTAATAGAGGTTCCTGTTTTTCCGGCACGGGCTGTTCGTCCGCTACGGTGTGTATAGTTTTCAATATCATCGGGTAAGTGATAATGAATAACGTGTGTTAATCCGGAAACATCAATACCTCGAGCAGCAACATCAGTAGCCAACAAAACTTTAATTGCATGATGACGAAATCTGTTCATTACTTTTTCGCGTTGTCCTTGGCTTAAATCACCATGTAAACAATCAGCATTGTAACCATCGCGTATTAGTTTATCGCTTATATCTTGTGTTTCGTTTTTAGTAGTACAGAAAATTATACCATAAAAATTTTCGTTTGTAAAATCTAAAATACGTTTTAATGCTGCATACTTATCTTTAGCATGTACCACGGCATATTCGTGTGAAATATTTGCATTTACTGCATTAACTTTTCCTACGCTTAGCTCAACCGGATCTTTCATGTATTGGTTTGCAATGCTTCGTATTTCTTTAGGCATTGTAGCACTAAATAAGCATACTCGTTTGTTTTCTGGAGTAACAGATAATATGCCTTCAATATCTTCACGAAATCCCATGTTAAGCATTTCATCTGCTTCATCAAGCACTACGTAGCTAATGTTTTTAATGTTTACAGCTCTTCTGCTCATCAAATCAATTAATCTGCCGGGTGTTGCTACAATAATATGCGCACCTCTTCTTAACTCTTCTACTTGAGCATTAATACTTGATCCACCATATACGGAAACTATACGAACTCCGTTAATGTGCTTACTGTAATTTGTTAAATCTCGTGAAATTTGTAAACAAAGTTCTCTTGTCGGACAAATGATTAAAGCCTGTGTGTGTTTAGCACTAAAATCAATAAGTTGTAATAATGGCAATCCGAATGCCGCAGTTTTTCCTGTTCCGGTTTGAGCTAATCCTAAAATGTCTCGTTCAGTTTCTAAAAAAACAGGAATAGACTTTTCCTGTATTGGTGTAGGATTTTCAAAACCCAGCTCAGTAATGGCGCTTAAAACGGACGTGTTTAAGCCCAATTCTTTAAATGTTGTCAATGTACGTTATTTTTAATAAGGGTGCAAAAGTAGTCAAATAACTTACAAACAGTAATTTTATTTCATTTTTCCATTTTTCATCCAATTACTTATTTAGAATATCCATTTCTCTATTCCACAATTATGAACGTATCTACATTTATACTTTTAGCTGGAAATATATTTTTAGAAACAAATATTTAACTAATATCTTTCGTGAATATGTTTTAATTAAATCAAAAAAATATCTATTTCGCTAATTCAATATTTTAAAAATTTATGCACTACTTAATTTCAATTGCAGATACAAAAAATCATTTTATTCAACTTCAATATACAATATCGGATATACATCAAGATTTTATAGAAGTACAACTCCCTGCATGGCGACCTGGCAGATACGAACTGCAAAACTTTGCAAAAAATATACGGTGTTTTGCTGTATCAGACAGTAATGGAAGAAATATTACCTATAAAAAAGTAACAAAAGACCGATGGCATATTGAAACAAAAGGCATTCATAAAATAGTTATTTCGTACCAATATTATGCTAACCAACCCGATGCAGGGGCTTGCTTTGTTGATGAAAATTATTTATACATCAACCCGGTTCATTGTTTTATGTATGTAATAGGTCGAGAAGACGAAGAATATACATTGGATTTTACTTTGCCTAATGATTATGAAATAGCAACCCAGATGACAGTAAGCAAACCGCACCAGTGCAAGGCTCCAAATTTTGATTATTTGGCAGACTCGCCTCTTATCGCATCAAACACACTTCAACACCATTTATTTGAGGTTGAATCAACTAAGTTTCACATTTGGTTACAAGGAAAACATCCATTTGATATTGAACGCCTAATTGCAGATACTACCTTATATTGTAAAAAACAGATTGAGCTATTCGGTAGTATTGCGTGTAGTAACTATCATTTTTTATACCTTATTCATCCTGTACCTGCACGACATGGAGTAGAACATTTAGACAGTACAGTTATTGCTATGGGTAAACAGGATAACCAAACAGTAGAAGAATTTTACAACGATTTGCTTGCTATCAGTTCGCATGAGTTGTTTCATTTATGGAATATCAAGCGTATTCGTCCGGAAGAAATGCTTCCTTATAATTTTACTAATGAGAATTACAGCACACTTGGATATGTATATGAAGGTGTAACTACATATTATGGCGATTTAATGTTATTGGAAAGCGGTGTTTGGAATTGGGAACAATACGCTCACAGTTTTAATAGCGATTTACTTCGACACACTTCTAACCCGGGTAGGTTTAATTATTCTGTAGCTGAATCCAGTTGGGATACTTGGCTTGATGGCTATGTTTCGGGAGTATTGGGAAGAAAAGTTTCCATTTATATCGAAGGCATGTTGGCTGCACTTATTGCCGATTTAACAATTATTACAAACAGTAAAGGAAAATATCGATTGCATCATGTAATGCATGATTTGTACACAAAATACGCATTGCACAACAAAGGATATACTGAAGAAATTTACAAACAATTGTTAGAAAAATATGCCGGCTGCACTATGGATGACTATTTTGAAAAAATAATTTGGGGAAAAGGATATATACAAGAAACTGTTAACCTATTACTAAAAAAAGTAGGATGTGAGTTGAAACAAAACATAACAGAGAATTGGTATATCCACAACAATGAAACAAAAACCAATGAACAAAAATTGTTGTTTCAAAAATGGACAGGTATAATGTAATATTATGTATTAAGGAATCTCAAAATTGTATATTGCATCTCACAAAAAAATGAATTGGATGAAAAACCTATTACTACTTTTACTTTGCTTCAGCATTACATTACATGCACAAACAACATATCGAAGCTACTGGAAAGATAAAACTACTTATCGCGAGCACGCATTAGATATTAGCCACATGAAAGTGGAAGTTTCATTTGAACCGAAAGCAGGAAAAGTTAAAGGTAAAGTAACACATCGCTTTACTGTTATCCAAAAACAAGTAGATTCAGTTTTTTTTGATGCTCCAAATATCTCAATTCTATCTGCTAAGATAGGGGATGCAGATGTTCCTTTTCAAATTGTTCCGAGTGGAGTATGGGTAAAACCAAGCAAGCCACTTCAATGGGATGAAGTTAATACAATAACATTTAATTACGAAGCTACACCACAAAAAGGATTATATTTTATAGGATGGAATGTAACTGAAAATCCAATTAAGAATCCGTTTGCAGTACGTAAACAAATATGGTCGCAAGGACAAGGGGTTGACAATAGGCATTGGATACCAATGTATGATAACATGAATGATAAATTTATTACAGAAACAGTAATAACTTTTGAAAATGGCTACGAGGTTTTATCCAATGGAAAACTAGTAAAGAAAAAAACAAACCCGAATAATACAACCACCTGGCATTACGCTATGAGCAAGCCACATGCAGGATATTTGCTTATGGTAGGAATTGGTAAATATGCAATTAAAAAAACCAAAAGTGCAAGTGGTATTCCATTAAACTTGTATTACTATCCTGAATTTGCAGATAGAGCTGAACCTACATACCGATACAGCGAAATGATGGTTGACTTTTTAGAAAATGAAACCGGTATAGCCTACCCTTGGGAGAGTTATTCGCAAATTATGGTACAAGATTTTTTGTATGGTGCAATGGAAAACACAACTGCTACCGTATTTGGTGATTTCTTTAGTGTGGACGAACGTGCATTTATAGATAGAAACTATATTGGAGTAAATTGCCATGAATTAACACATCAATGGTTTGGTGATTACATAACAGCAAGAGATGTACGCGATACCTGGCTGCAAGAAAGCTGGGCTACATATTATCCAAAAATGTTAACCAAAAAATTATTTGGAGATGATGCATACAACTGGCAACGAAGAGGAGAACAAAATACAGCAATAGAAGCCAGTAAAAAAGACAAGTACCCTATTAGATTTACCGGTGCAGGAACAGCAAGGGTTTACCCCAAAGGCTCCAATGTGATTAGCATGTTAAGTTACGTTTTGGGTGAAGAGCAATGGAAACGTGCACAAAAGTATTACTTAAAAAAACATGCGTATGCAAATGTAGAAACAAATGATTTGCAACAAGCCATACAAGACCAATTAGGAATAGATATGAGTTGGTTTTTTGACGAATGGGTATTACGCGGAGGTGAACCGGAATACACTGTTCATTATGAAGATATACAAACCGGTAATGGAAATAAACACACTGAAATAGCAATAGAACAAACCCACCAATGCGATGAAATAATTGGTTTGTTTAAAATGCCAATTGCAATAGAAGTTCACTATACCGATGGAACATTTGACAGAAAAACTGAATGGATTGAAGAGCAATTTGAAGTTGTTAAAATTGAAAATAAGAACAAAAAGCAAATAGCATTTGTATTGTTTGACCCAAATAGTCAGATAATGAAAACCGTTAATTTTAAAAAGGGATTTAACGAACTAAAAGCGCAAGCGCTAAATGCTCCAAATATGCTAGATAGATATGATGCATTGGTTGCACTGCGCAGTACAGAAATAGATAGTAAACAAGAAGTGCTTTTAGATGTATTTAATAAAGAAAAATTTCATGCCATAAGAAGTGAAATAATCACGCAACTAATCAACGATGAAAAAAGTATTCCTGTATTACTCACTGTATTTAACGAAAAAGAACCTAACAATAAATTAACTTTTATAAAAAACTATATGGGTAGAAATAAAACTTGTATAGATGCAATTACAAGTGCTTTACAGGATAACAGCTATGATGTAGTACAAGCCGCAGTAGAAAAACTATGTACAATTGATTATGAAAATGCAGCCAAATATTTAGCAACAATTAAAGATGTATATGGTATGAACAATAGTGTTCAGATTAAATATCATGAACTATGTATTGAACATGCTTTGGATATTGAATTACATAAAAGTGCATTAATTAATTATGCAAGTAATCAATGGGAGTTTCGCACAAGAAATAATGCATTTGTGGCATTAAAACAATCCGGTACTTTTACAAATGAATTAATTCCTCACTTATTGGATGCAATGCTTAGTTCAAACTCACGGCTTGCTAATCCGGCAGCTGATTGTATGAATTATTTTTTACAACAATCTGTAAATCAAAAAGCAGTTAAAACATACATTCAAACAAAGAACTTTACTTCAACTCAAAAACAAATGTTATTAGACTTTGCGCCTATGCTTAAATAATTGAAAATATAAAAATGGTAAGTATGATTTTTTACCTTCCTTGGAAATTAAATTGTTTTAATAGATACTTAAACCGTATTATATCTTATACAATAAACATTTTCATATTAAATAATGATTTATCTTATTTAAAATAATAGATTTAATATTGAAGAATATTACCAACCCCAAATGTTTTTCATTATCCCCAACCGCAGAGAGAGTTTTACATTTAGCTTAATTCCTCTCTGCACATTAGTACTTTTCTCAGTTAGTTTGCATGCTCAAACTACAAAAACATTTATTACTACCGGTAATTGGAGTGTGCCCGCAAATTGGTCTCCAAGCGGTGTGCCTGCTGCAAATGACATAATAGTGATAAGTGCTGGTATTGACCTAACTGTTGATGATAATGTTACATGTGATAGTATTTATTTTGATGCAGGAAGTACATCAAGTAGC
>JACFNJ010000111.1:530-8624 GCA_019454865.1 Bacteroidia bacterium | reverse complement strand
AACAGCGTGTTGCCTCAATTGGCGGTGACGTGCAAAATTGAAGCTGAGTGCTACTATCAAACATTTGTGCAGGTTGACAGTTTAGTGCTCCGAAATCCGCTACTTCGCAAAACCGCAAACCGTAGCAATTATAACGGGCTACTTGTCTGCAATGTGTGTATTTTTTGTTCCGATTCTTTTTAAAAAACTAAAACAAAAGAAACTGTAATTTAAAATGTTTAACTGATAGTTAAGCGCTTATAGTAAGCTATTTTAATTATTCTCTTTCGTAAAATAATTTCCTTAAAAATATCCCTCTCCTATCCTATTTTTGAGTACTTATGTTAAAACAATTACATATTCGTAATTATGCCATAATACAACAGGTGGATATTCATTTTCATCCACAACTAACGATTATAACTGGCGAAACAGGTGCCGGAAAATCAATATTGATGGGCGCTTTAAGCTTAATATTGGGAGAAAGAGCTGATACAAGAAGTTTACTAAATACTGAGGAGAAGTGCATTATTGAAGGAACATTTGATATTAATGCTTATGCACTATCCGATTTTTTTGAACAAGAAGAATTAGATTACTCAACAACCTGCTTGTTACGAAGAGAAATTACACCGAACGGAAAAAGCAGAGCCTTTATTAATGACACTCCGGTAACACTAAACCAGCTAAAAGAATTAGGTGCCAAATTAGTAGATATTGTAAGCCAACACCAAACATTAGAGTTAAACAATGGTGCATTTCAACTGCAAATAATAGATGCCATTGCCGAAAATCAAGAGTTAATAAATAACTACAAAGAACTGCACAAGCAACACATGCAATGCGAAAAACAACTCACAGAATGGATTAATCAAGAGAAGCAAGCACGTGCTGATGAAGATTATTTACAATTTATTTTTAATGAATTAAAAGAAGTAAATCCGAATGTTGATGAACAAGAAGAGCTTGAAAAACAATTAGACATTTTAAGTAATGCCGAGATAATACAACAAAATGCCGGAATGGCTGCTGATAATCTTACCGATGCGGAGCAAAGCATAGTAGATGCATTACAAACTGTAAAACACTTCATCGCATCAGCAGCAAAGTATCAACCTGCATTTGCTGAAATAATATCGCGTATTGATTCGGTTATCATTGAATTAAAAGATATTTCATCCGAGCTAAATACAATTAAGGAAAATACGCATGCAAACCCGAGTGAATTGGAACGTGTAGAAAATCGTTTGCAACAATTGTTTAACTTACAAAAAAAACATCGAGTAAGCAACAACACCGAACTGTTGCAGTTTATGGAACAAATACAACAGAAATTGCAAACCATTGGCTCGCTATCCTCTTTAATTGAAACCAAACAAGCCGAGTTAGAAAAAATAACGAAGCAATTAAACGAAGCCGCTGATAAACTAAGTATTTCGCGCAAAAAAGTTATTCCTACCATTATAAATCAGGTAAATGAATTGCTGCAAAAAGTGCAAATGCCTGATGCTAAAATTCAGATTACACAAAATAGAAACAACCAATACGGAGTAATGGGTGTTGATGCTATCGAATTACTTTTTGCGGCAAATAAAGGTTCTGCTTTTCAGCCAATACACAAAGTGGCAAGTGGTGGCGAATTAAGCCGACTAATGCTTTGTATTAAATCACTGATAAGTGATAAAATTGCACTGCCCACAATTATTTTTGATGAGATAGATACCGGAATAAGTGGAGAAACTGCCTTAAAAGTTAGTGAAGTAATTAAAAATCATGCAAGCCAACATCAGGTAATAGCTATTACACATTTACCACAAATTGCTGCTAAAGCAAATCAACATTTGTATGTATATAAAACTTCGGATACTGACCAAACAAAAACTAACATCAAAACATTAAACAAAACCGAACAAGTGGAAGAAGTAGCACGTATGATGCATGGTGCAAATCCATCCGCTACGGTATTAAAGGCTGCAAAAGAATTGGTATCTCAGGCATAAAAATAATTACAGCAGATTAGTTAAAATCTAAACAATTCATTTAATCCTTTATCTTCGTGGCATGAGTACTTTGCTTATTCGTAATGCACAATTAATTAACGAAAACAAGATTTATTTTGCTGATGTTTTTATACGCAATGAATTTATTGAGAAAATAGATACCAACGGAATTGCAATGCAAGCTGACAGGATAATAAATGCCGAAGGTTTGTATTTAATACCCGGTGTAATTGATGACCAAGTACATTTTAGAGAACCCGGATTAACACACAAAGGAGAAATATACACCGAAGCAAAAGCTGCTGTAGCAGGTGGTGTAACCAGTTATATGGAAATGCCAAACACTTCGCCAAGTGCTGTTACTATTGACATATTGGAAGAAAAATATACCCGTGCAGCACAATGTTCATTGGCAAATTATTCCTTTTTCATGGGAACGACCAACACAAACCTGGATGAACTATTGCGAATTGATGCAACTAAAGTGTGTGGTGTAAAAATTTTCATGGGCTCATCAACCGGAAACATGGTAGTGGACGACAGCAAAGCTTTAGAAAGAGTTTTTGCAGAAGTAAAAACCCTAATAGCTACACATTGCGAAGACGACCCAATGATAAAAGCCAATTTAGAAAAACTGAAAGTTGAAATAGGCGAAGAAAATATTGATGCAACTTATCATGCAAAAATAAGAAGTGAAGATGCTTGTTATAAATCATCATCGTATGCTGTAGAATTAGCAAAAAAACACAATACCAGATTACACATTTTACACATCAGCACAGCTAAAGAATTAAACCTTTTACGTAACGATATTCCATTAAGCAAAAAAAGAATTACTGCCGAAGCATGTATTCATCATCTTTGGTTTAGCGATGCAGATTATATTTCAAAAGGTAATTTTATAAAATGGAATCCAGCTATAAAAACCGCTGCCGATAGTACTGCTATTTTTAATGCAATACTCGATGGACGAATTGATGTAATTGCCACCGACCATGCACCACATACTATTGAAGAAAAAAGCCAATCATACATTAAAGCACCTTCCGGAGGACCATTAATACAACACTCGCTTAATGCCATGCTTGAGTTTTATCACAACGGAAAGATAAGTTTGGAAACTATTGTGCAAAAGATGTGTCATAATGTTGCTGAATTATTTGAGATAGACAGAAGAGGATTTATTCGTGAAGGATTTTATGCCGATTTAGTATTGGTTGATTTGAAGAAAAAATATACCGTTGATAAAAGCAATATATTGTACAAATGCAATTGGAGTCCGTTTGAAGGAACTACTTTTCACTCCCTTGTTGATACAACCATTGTTAATGGAAACATAGTATATAACAAAGGCAAATTTGATGAAAGCAAATTCGGCAAACGAATCCTTTTTAATCGTTAAAGTAACAAGCTATACAATGCTATTCATTAAAAATACATCCAACTATATTTGTTCATTCAATAATTTCACAAACAAGTAAATCATGTTTCAAAAAATATATTTAGTTACCAAACGCGAATATGTATCAAGAGTTAAGAAAAAATCTTTTTTATGGATTACTTTTTTAACACCGCTTTTAATAAGTTTATTTTACGGAGCAATCTTTTATTTTACACTTAATAAAGATATAGGTGCTGAGAAAAAGGAAATTTTTGTAAGTGTAAATGATACGCAATACCATTATACAGACAAGCTTAAAAGTTCAGATAAATTTCAATTTGTACATGGACATGTAGATGCCGGTGATGAAATAAACTTTGTAAATTCAGAGCCATATACCGGATTACTTGTAATACCCAGTAAAGATGATACTACACAAAAAGCTACATACTATAGTAAAGACCAAGCAGATTTAGGAACAATTTTATACATTGAAAATCAACTTACGGAAGATCACAGAAAATCATTATTACAATCGTATGGTGTGCCACAACAAGCCGTTGATAAAATAAATACCGATAAAGTAAAAATAAATACCATACGGGTAACCGATAAAGGGCAAGAAAAAAGTAGTGCCGAATTAACAACTACCATTGGTTTTATTGGTGCATTTATGATATACCTGTTCATTTTTATGTTTGGAGTACAAATAATGCGAGGTGTAATTGAAGAAAAAAGCAACCGTATAGTTGAGGTAATTGTTTCATCCGTTCGCCCATTTGAATTGATGATTGGCAAAATTATTGGAATAGCATTAGTAGGTCTTACACAGTTTTTTATTTGGACAGTTTTACTCGCCTTTTTTGGAAGTAACATTTCCGGCTTTTTACTTTCCATTTTTAATGATAACAGCACACAAGAGATCATACAGCAGGGCACAAAAACAGCAGCAACAAATGGTGAATTAAGTGGATTTATGCAGGCATTGTCTGAATTTAATTTTTACTATTTCATTAGCATGTTTGTGTTTTATTTTATTGGAGGATATTTATTTTATGGGTCGTTATTTGCCGCAATAGGTTCAGCAGTGGACAACGAAACCGATACACAACAATTTATGCTTCCAATTACAATGCCATTAATATTTGCATTGGTATTGGCCCAAAGCGCAATAATTAACAATCCAAATGGAGCAATGGCAGTGTGGCTATCGGTAATTCCATTTTTTTCACCTGTGGTTATGATGCTCCGATTACCTTTTGACCCTCCACAGTGGCAAGTAATTCTTTCTGTTGTAAGCTTAATAATAGGGTTTATTTTCAGCACATGGTTTGCATCACGTATTTATCGCATTGGCATATTAATGCATGGTACCAAACCAAGTTACAAGCTTCTAATTAAATGGTTATTCAGTAAAGACTAAAACTAGTATATTCGCATCGTGCGTAATCCAAACTTAAATCCGGAAGATGAAAACTACAGTGCCCCCGAGCGTGAAATAGAACGGGTGTTGCGACCGAAAACATTTGATGACTTTACCGGACAAGAGAAAATTTTAGAAAACTTAAAAGTATTTGTAAAGGCAGCCGTACAACGAGGTGAGGCATTAGATCATGTACTGCTTCACGGTCCTCCCGGATTAGGTAAAACCACGTTATCATACATTATAGCACAAGAATTAGGTAGTAATATTAAAACCACCTCCGGACCTGTACTTGAAAAACCCGGTGATTTAGCCGGACTACTTACCAACTTAGAAAAAGGAGATGTATTATTTATTGATGAAATACATCGGTTGAGCCCTATAGTAGAAGAGTTTTTATACTCTGCTATGGAAGACTACCGCATTGATATAATGATTGACTCCGGACCAAATGCACGCAGCATACAATTAGAAATAAACCCGTTTACATTAATTGGAGCAACAACACGCTCCGGTTTGCTAACATCGCCATTGCGTGCCCGATTTGGCATTAATGCCCGCTTGGAGTATTACGATAAAGCATTAATGAAAAAAATCATTACACGATCAGCCCAAATAATTAATACACCTATTGAAATAAATGCTGCCGAAGAAATTGCTAAACGTAGCAGAGGAACTCCCCGAATTGGAAACGCATTACTGAGAAGAACTCGTGATTTTGCTCAAATAAAAGGTGAAGGAACAATTACTTTGGACATTGCAAAATTTGCCCTTAATGCATTAAATGTTGATGCCGAAGGTTTGGATGAGATGGACAATAAAATATTACATACCATTATTGATAAATTTAAAGGAGGGCCGGTAGGAATTAATACTATTGCAACAGCCATAGGCGAAGAAGGCGGAACTATTGAAGAAGTATATGAACCGTATTTAATCCAAGAAGGTTTTTTAATAAGAACACCAAGAGGCAGAGAGGTAACTGAAAAAGCATATAAACACTTTGGTAAATTTCCCGGATTTAAAGGACAACTTTTTTAAGTTGGTTTTACATTAAAATGGAAATGGTGTAATTGTACTAATGTAATACGCTATTATAGTTAAAACAGAAAATACCAAATGTTCAACCCAAGATGCATACGTGTTTAGTGGTATATCCTGCATCTTACAGTATATTACTAACATTATTTTTTCAATAATAAAGGATAGCACTGTAGCATAAGCAATACCCGTTAAGCCAAATAAATAAATAAACCAAAACGAAAGAAGAATATTTATTATTAAGTAATTAGACGATATCAGGTAAAATATTTTGTTCTTTAATATTCCCATAATAACTGTTTGTGGGTATATCATCCGGCTTATAATTAACAAAAGATAAATGTTAAATATCTTATAGCCTTCAATCAATTGTTCATTGTAAGCATATTTAAAGAAATACGGGCTTAAAAACATTAATACTATGGTACTTGGAAACAACCAATACATCAGTTTTCTTGAAGATTGTTTTAAGTTAGATAATCCTTTATTCAGTTTCCCTAATTGATTCATCTTAGCAATCTCGCCACTATATACATTGCTTAATGAATTTGCCAGAATTAAGAAAATTGGTAATTCTTTTGCACCATAACGAAACATTGCAAACTCCTCACTGGTAAAATTAAACTTTACGATATAACTATTTATGTAATCCATACTACCGGCTAAAAGTATTGAAAACATAATTGGCATTACTTTTTTCATGAAGTCCATTATGAGTTCTTTTTCTACATTAATGGTAGCATGCTTCATCAATAAAATTATTGTAAAATTGAACTTAAGTAGGCTTAGCACCAATAAAAGATTAATAGCCAAGGTTAAGGATTGCTTGAAAAACAAAGGCACACAAAGCATTAAAATATGTGCCCCAAATGTTATTAGACCCCAAATTATTAACTGTTTATATTTCCCGTTTAAGTAGTATATAAAATCCGTAATATAAGTTGGTGTATTTAGCAATACTACCAAGGCAAACATTTGCAACAATGTTTGATCATTAGACTCTAAATAGCCCATAGCAGCTATTATAACAGCAGCTACAAATGAAAATACCAATAAAATGATAAATACATTAAATAAGATTTTCTTTTGCGTTTCTTTATCGGCATTATTAAAGTAAGGAATAATAATATTACTAATAGCCCCTACCCAAAAAAAAGTTAGACTGGATGTTACCAGCATTAAGTTTTCGTATTGACTAATTAGGTGTAATCCATACTCATGTTGGTATAATACTGCAATTTTTGCAAGTAATATGGAAATAATAAAAACTGTACCAAATCGTAAGAACTGATAAGTTTGTAAACTATTGTATTTAGTAAGTTTGCCGCTATAAAAAGCCACTAGAATGGTTTATAATATTATATTCAAAAATAGCACTATTACATTTACTTAAACAAATCTTATATGAATAATAGTGAAAAACTTTATTTAAAAAGTTGCATTAACAATTACTTACTTATAGCTTCGATACGTTAAATAACACAAGAACATGAAAACATCAAGAAAAAATTTTATACGTACAAGTTCGTTATTAGTAGCCGGAGCAATGGTAAACACAAATGTATTGCAAGCAGCAGTAAAAAAAGTAAATCAAGTATCAGGAAATGAATTTGTATTGCCTGATTTGGAATACAGCTACGAGGCATTAGAACCACATATAGATGCTACAACTATGCGCATCCATCATACCAAACACCACCAGGCATACATTACCAATTTAAATAATGCAATTGCAAAAGAAACTTCGTTAAAAGGAAAAACTTTAGAGCAACTTATTACCAATATTAATAGTTTACCTGAAACCGTAAAATCAGCCATTCGCAATAATGGTGGCGGGCATTGGAACCATTCCTTTTTTTGGCAAATAATGAAACCGGGAAGCAAAATGAGTAAAAAAACAGAAACTGCATTAATTCAAAATTTTGGTAGTGTTGATGAATTTAAAAAACAATTTGAAAAAGCTGGGCTTACACAGTTTGGTTCAGGATGGGCTTGGCTTATCAAACAAAATAATAAACTGCTGGTTACTGCAACACCTAATCAAGATAATCCATTAATGGATATTGCTGCCGTTAAAGGTACACCAATATTAGGAATAGATGTATGGGAACATGCCTATTACTTAAAGTATCAAAATAAAAGAAACGATTATTTACAGGCATTTTGGAATGTAGTAAATTGGGAAAAGGTTGATGCACTGATAAATGGCTAAACAAATAAAAATTTGATTGGCATTTGTAAAAACAAAGTTTAAGTTTGCCAACCCTTAA
>JACFNJ010000111.1:0-520 GCA_019454865.1 Bacteroidia bacterium | reverse complement strand
TGGTGGTCTTAGCTCAGTTGGTTAGAGCGTCTGATTGTGGTTCAGAAGGTCGTGGGTTCGAGCCCCATATTCCACCCTTAAAAATAAAAGCTGACTCATCGCAAATGAAGTCAGCTTTTTTATTTATTACGGTTCACTTACCATTAATTTTTAGCATCTTCATTATCAAAAAAAACAAAGTAAGTGCTTTTATTAGTAATTACTTTATTTCAAAAATTATCCTATTACTACCCTATCTACTTTATAATCGTGAGGTTCGGTTGGTATTTCATCTAAATACTGAAATGGATAACAAATGCCTACTTTATATGCCTCAGGGTATTGTTTTAAAAAGATATCGTAATAGCCGGCACCATAGCCTATACGATGGTTGTACTTATCAAATGCCAATCCCGGCACTACAATTAAATCCATTTTACCCAAATATTTTTCAGGATTGGATGGATGTTTTGTACCATAAACACCATCTTCCATTGCATCAAGCGAGGTTAAATAACGGTGCTCCAATTGCCTTTTGGAT
>JACFNJ010000110.1 GCA_019454865.1 Bacteroidia bacterium | reverse complement strand
AAGGTTTTTGAAGCAATGATGAAAAATTTATTTGTAAATCATACATATGGTACACAAACTACAATTGGTACTGTTGAACATCTTAAAAATCCTTCGTTAATAAAAATAAGGGAATACTACAATACTTATTATGTACCCAACAATATGGCGATAATATTGGCAGGAGATTTTGACCCGGACAAAGCAATAGAAACAATAGCAGAAAAATTCAGTTATATGCAAGCAAAACAAGTACCGCCATTTCGTTTTAATCCTGAGCCGGTACGCACTTCGCCTGTAGTTGTGGATGTATTTGGTCCGGATGCAGAAAATATAATGATAGGTTTTCGCTTACCGGGTGCTGCCACCCACGAATCGAAATTGGCAACATTGGTTGATTATTTACTTTCAAACTCAAAAGCAGGTTTTATTGATTTAAACTTAGTTAAACAACAAAAAGTCCTTTCTGCCTCATCCGGTTTTTGGGGTAATAAAGATTACAGTATTCATTTTCTTACCGGAAAACCAAAACAAGGACAAACTATAGAAGAACTACGCAGTTTGTTATTGGCACAAATAGAAAATATTAAATCAGGCAATTTTACTGATGATGACCTAAAAGCTATTATCAATAATTTTAAAGTAGAACTAATACGAAACAACGAAAGCAACAGCGGACGTGCAGGAGTAATGTTAGATGCATTTACATCAGAAATACCATGGGATGCACAAGTTGCATTTATTGATGATTTAGCCAAAATAACAAAAACAGAGTTAGTAAATTTTGCTAAAAAATATTACACCAACGACTATGTTGTAATAAACAAAAAAGAAGGCGAAGACAAAAGCATTGTTAAAATTGACAAACCACAAATAACACCGGTAGATGTAAACAGAGAAGACATGAGTCCGTTTGTACTTAACATTATGACTACAGTTCCACCTCGTATAACTCCTCGTTTTTTAGACTTTGATAAAGATGTTACTAAAGCTACTTTAAATAACAAAATGCCATTGTATTATATTAAAAATAAAGACAACGGATTATTTACTTTATACTACGTTTTAGATATGGGTAAATTTAATAATTTAAAATTACCTACCGCTGTTAAATTATTAGAGTTTTTAGGCACTGATAAATATACCAACGAACAAATTAATAAAGAGTTTTTCAAGTTAGCATGTGATTTTGGGGTAAGTGCAGGCGATGAACAAGTTTATGTTTACTTAACCGGATTAAATGAAAATTTTGAACCTGCATTGCAATTATTTGAACATTTATTAAATAATGTTAAACCCAATCAGGAAGCATTAAACCAAATGGTTGAACGTACATTAAAACAACGTGAAGACAATAAATTAAACAAACAAGCAATATTCTGGACAGCATTACGCAGTTATGCTACTTTCGGTAAAAACAATCCATTTACATATATACTTTCTGCAAATGACTTAAAGCAATTAAAGGCAGAAGAAATGGTAAGTATGATAAAACAACTCACATCCTACAAGCATACTGTTTATTATTATGGTCCGAAAGAATTAAGTGCATTACAATCGTTTTTAAACAAAACACATAAAACACCAAAAAGCCTTATGGATTATCCGGCAGCTGTACAATTTTCACGCAACACAACAGCATCCAATAAAGTATTTTTTGTAAACTATAAAATGGTACAAGCAGAAGTACTTTGGTTGAATCGCCAAAAAGCTCCTTTTGATACGACAACTTATCCGTTAATCGGATTATTTAATGAATATTTTGGTGGTGGAATGTCGTCAGTTGTATTTCAAACCATACGTGAGAGTAAAGCATTGGCATATTCTACATTTTCAAAATATACCGTACCTCTAAAAAATAACGAACCTTATTACATCATGTCATACATAGGCACACAAGCCGACAAATTACAAGATGCAATACCTGCTATGCAAGATTTATTAACTAATTTGCCTAAATCAGAAGCGAACTTTAACACCGCCAAAGAGGCAATAAAACAGCAAATTGAAACCAAACGTACCAACAAAGAAGATGTTTTCTTCTCGATTATGGCTGCAAAAAAATTAGGATTGCATCACGATATTAATAATGACATTTACAATGCAATTGATAAAATTAATTTTTCAGACATGGAAGCATTTTATAAAAGTCGTTTTTTGGGAGTACCATATTACATAAGTATTTTGGGCAGTAAAGAAAAAATTAATTTAAATGACTTAAAGAAATACGGAGATGTTGAAGAAGTAAGTTTGGAAGAAATTTTTGGTTATTAATTTTTCATTTAATTCATATACACCGTTCATACAGAAAACCTGCATGAACGGTGTTTTTTTATTTGAAGTTAAAAATTTTACCACCAATACAAGTAGTGTATCGTGTAAACAAAATCAATATACTTAAACTTACCTAAAAAAATTTACAGCAGCAGTTGCACAGTTTTCTCCGTCAATAGCTGCACTAACAATTCCACCTGCATAGCCCGCTCCTTCTGCACAAGGATACAATCCTTTTATTTGAGGGTGTGCAAATGTTTCTTTATCTCTGGGTATTCGTACAGGACTTGAAGTTCTGCTTTCAGTAGCTACCATTACCGCTTCATTGGTTACATACCCCTTTAGTTTTTTTCCAAATACAGATAATGCATCGCGTAGACTTGCTGCAACAAATTTTGGTAATACATCATCCAATAAATGCGACTGAATACCCGGTAAATAACTACATTCAGGCAAGGATGTGGAATATTTTTTAGCTATAAAATCAGCAACACGTTGAGCAGGTGCTTGTAATCCTTGTGTTGCAGCGAAACAATTTTGTTCTACCATTTGTTGTAATCGCAAAGCAGCTAATTCACCATACTTTTCAAATTGCTTATAATTTTCAGGATGAATACTTACAACCAAACCTGAATTTGCAAATTCATTATTACGTTTACTGGGACTCCATCCGTTTACCACTACTTCACCCGGTGCAGTTGCTGCAGGTGCTATTATCCCACCCGGACACATACAAAAACTAAACACTCCATGCCCCATACTTTGATTTACTATACTGTAACTTGCAGGTGGTAAATAATCGCCACGTGTTTCACACTTATACTGAATACTATCAATTAGTTTTTGGGGGTGCTCAATACGAACACCTAATGCAAATGGCTTAGCTTCAATAGCAATGTTTTTTTTATACAATAATTCGTATATATCACGTGCACTATGCCCTGTAGCTAAAATAATTCGATTAAATTCTATCCTTTCATTTTCATTAATAACAATTGCATTAATTGCATTATTTTTTATTTCTAAATCCGTAAGCTTAGATTGAAAATGAATTTCGCCACCAAAGTGAAGTATTGTTTCGCGAATAGCTGTAATTATATGCGGTAATTTATTGGTTCCAATATGCGGATGTGCCTCGTATAAAATTTTGCTATCAGCACCGTGTTTTACCAATAGTTGCAATATCCGATTAACATCACCGCGTTTAGTGCTACGGGTGTATAATTTGCCATCGCTGTATGTACCTGCACCACCTTCACCGAAACAATAATTACTCTCCGGATTTACAGTATTGTTACGAGTAATGGAAGCTAAATCTCTACGTCTTTCACGTACATTTTTACCTCGTTCAAATATTATCGGCTTTACACCAAGTTCTATCAACTTAAGTGCGGCAAATAAACCAGCCGGACCAGCGCCTATAATAGCCACAGATGGCGCATTTGCAACTGTTTTGAAATCAAAATTAAACGCTTCAGGCGTTTTGTTTTCATTAATATAAACATCAATTACATGACGAAAAAAAATTGGCTTTTTTCGGGCATCCAATGATTTTTTCAAGATACGAATTCCTTGAATAGAATCCCATCCGGTTTTTTTCTTAACCGTTTCAAGCGTGATGTTTTCATCAAAACATTGCTCGGGCAAAAGGTTTAACTCAATGTTTTTTATCATATAAATATTAGGTTTCTATCCTAAAAATTTGAATTGTATAAAATGTAGATGAATTGTTAGCAACAAAAATGTATAAAAAGTGTGTTAAGTGTTACTTTTGAAAACGCTTTAATGTGAATTAAAGTTTAAAAAATTGAAAATCAACAGAAATCACTTTAATAATAAAATTACAACATGGCAGACATTACCCAATTACAACAAATAGCAACACAAGTAAGACGCGATATACTTCGTATGGTACATGGAGCTAAAAGCGGGCATCCGGGAGGATCATTGGGTTGTGCAGATTTTTTAACTGCACTATATTTTAAGGTAATGAAACACAATCCTGATTTTTCCATGAACGGAAAAGATGAAGATATTTTCTTCTTATCCAATGGACACATTTCACCATTATTTTATAGTGTTTTAGCACGCTCAGGTTATTTTCCTATACAAGAGTTAAAAACATTTCGCATGTTAAACTCGCGCTTACAAGGGCATCCTGCTACCGCTGAACATTTACCGGGTGTACGTGTAGCAAGTGGCTCATTAGGACAAGGGCTGTCTGTTGCTATTGGTGCTGCTTTGGCAAAAAAATTAAATGGTGATAAACAGTTGGTATATGCACTTATGGGTGATGGTGAAATACAGGAAGGGCAAAACTGGGAAGCATTAATGTTTGCAGCACATCACAAGGTGGATAATATAATTGTTACTATTGATTACAATGGGCAACAAATTGATGGCAGCACGATGGAAGTTATGGGCATTGGCAATGATATTGAAGCTAAAGTAAAAGCTTTTGGCTGGGAAATATTGCACATGAATGGACACGATATGCAAAACATAATTGATACCATGAGTAAAGCAAAAACCTTTGTTGGAAAAGGGAAGCCTATTTTTATAATAATGAAAACAGAAATGGGCGAGCCTATTGACTTTATGGTTGGCTCACACAAATGGCATGGCATAGCACCAAGCGATAGCGACTTAGAAAAAGCTTTAGCGCAATTACCTTCTACACTTGAAGATTATTAGTTATAATTGGTATTGAATGAGTAAGAAAAAATATTTTCGCTTAGTTGCAGTAGTACTCTGTATTTTAGTTAGCGGACTAAAAACAACAGTACATGCACAAGGCTACACAAAACCAAAAACACGCATCTTATTTTTATTAGATGCCAGCGGAAGTATGTATGCAGCAATGGATAAAGACATTCGAATTAATGTAGCCAAAAGAATGTTAAGTAAAATTATGGATAGCTTGGAGCTGGTTAATGATGTTCAGGTTGCATTACGAGTTTATGGACACACCTCGCCACCAGGACACAGAAACTGTAAAGATACCCGATTGGAAGTACCGTTTAAATACAACAATCATCAAGACATTAAATCAAAGCTGAAAGATATAACACCAAAAGGCACTACACTTATAGCTTACTCATTACAACAAGCAGCGTATGATTTCCCTAAAGAGCCCGGAGTGCGTAATATAATTATTTTGATAACCGATGGAATAGAAGAATGTGAAGGCGACCCATGTGCAGTATCCGAAGCACTACAAAGCCATGGAGTAGTGTTACGTCCTTTTATTATTGGGCTTGGAAGTACCGAAGATTTTAGAAAAGCATTTGAATGTGTTGGACGATACTATGATGCAAATACGGAAGAGAATTTTAACATTGTACTTAATGCAGTAATAACACAAGCTTTAAACAACACTACAGCACAGGTAAATTTATTGGATGTTAATTTAAAACCAACTGAAACCAATGTAAACATGAGTTTTTATGACATGCACAACGGGCAGTTGATTACCAATTACATTCATACCATGAATGAAAGAAACCTACCGGATACCATTTTATTAGATCCAATATATAAATATCGAATGGTAGTACATACCATACCGCCTGTAACAAAATCAGATATTGAAATTACACCGGGTAAACACAATGTGATTGCAGTAGATGCACCGCAAGGTAACTTATTAGTAAAAGTAACAGGCATTACCAATTATACCGATTTAAAATTTATAGTACGGAAACAAAACACAATGGAAACATTGCATCTGCAAAATGCAAACACATCAGAAAAATATCTAATTGGCAAATACGATTTAGAAGTACAAACATTGCCTCGTCAGTTTTTTAAAGGGATAAGTATTAATCAAAATACAACAACAACTATTGAGTTGCCTCAGCCCGGTAAACTTAACATCTCGGCATTTACACAACAATACATTGCCGATATATATCAAACCAATAGAAACGAGTTAGTATGGATAGCTCGATTACCATCTGAAAATAAATTACACAACTTAATTATGCAGCCTGGCAATTATAAAATTATCTACCGTGCAAAAACTGCAACCAAAAGCAGCCAAACATTTGAAAGAGAATTTATAATTAAATCCGGTGCTATTACCAATTTTACCTTGAACTAAAGAAAAGAATCATGAAAAAATTTGAAGTTATAAATGTAAAAGATACACGCTCCGGTTTTGGAGCAGGACTAAGTGAATTAGGCAAAAAAAATCCGAATGTAGTAGCTTTATGTGCCGATTTAACCGGATCGTTAAAGATGGATGCTTTTCAAAAAGAGCATCCTGAAAGATTTTTTCAAGTAGGCATAGCAGAAGCCAATATGATAGGCTTAGCAGCAGGCATGGCTATTGGTGATAAAATTCCATACACGGGTACTTTTGCTAATTTCAGTACAGGTAGAGTTTACGATCAAATACGCCAAAGTGTAGCATATTCAAACAAAAATGTAAAAATATGTGCATCCCATGCAGGACTTACTTTGGGTGAAGATGGTGCAACCCATCAGATTTTGGAAGATATCGGATTAATGAAGATGCTTCCTAACATGACCGTGATAAACCCTTGTGATTATAACCAAACCAAAGCAGCTACAATAGCAATTGCCGATTATGAAGGTCCGGTTTATTTGCGATTTGGTCGTCCGGCTGTGCCTAATTTTACTCCCGAAAATCAAACATTTGAAATTGGGAAAGCTCTGCTTTTAAACGAAGGAAGTGATGTTACAATTTTTGCCACAGGGCACTTGGTATGGAAATCAATAGAAGCAGCTTATTTATTAGCAGAAAAAGGTATTAGTGTAGAATTGATAAACATACATACTATTAAACCGTTGGACAAAGAGGCTGTATTAAAAAGTGCCCAAAAAACTCGTGCAGTAGTAACAGCCGAAGAGCATCAAATGAATGGAGGATTAGGCGACAGCATTTGCCAACTGTTAGCCCTACAAATGCCTACCCCGGTAGAAATGGTTGCAGTAAATGACACATTTGGAGAAAGCGGAACTCCTGACCAATTGATGAAAAAATATGGTTTGGATGTTCAAGATGTAGTAGCTGCGGTAGAGCGAGTTTTGGCAAGAAAAGGGTAATTAAATTCAAAATCACTATAAAAAAATCCTCGAAGTAAATGCTTCGAGGATTTTTTTTATATGTTAATTAATTTGTATTACTTTAATATAATTAACTTTTGTGTGCGGTTATATTGAGGTGTTTTAATTGTAATAAAATATATCCCTTTTTTAAACTCTTCCGTATTAAAAGTTAGCTCATTCAAGCCTTTTAACCCATTAAAACCTTGTATAAGCTGAATTGTTTTGCCTGTAATGTCTGTAATATAAGCGTCTATACTTGTATTTTCAGTTAAATGCATTACAACATAAACTTTATTATCAGCCGGATTTGGATACAATTTAAAACCTTTATCATTTGATGAAACTGAACTAACTGATGAATGAACAACTTTTACTGTTGTTGTTGCTTCGGTTAGGTTATATTTATTTTCTACATGTCCTACACTATCCGTTGCAACACAATAAAATTTATACTTTGCATTATCTTTTCCGGTAAATAAGGCTGAAGTAAGTGATGTTGTTGCTTTCCAAACCTTAAATGCACTATCGTTTTCTGAAACAAAAATTGTATAATATGCTATACCACTACCCTCGTCTGTACCACTCCAATTTACAGTAAATATTGAATCTTCCTGAACAGTTTTTAGTGTATTAACTTTACTTATTGGCTCTCTATCATCAATAGTTGCTATGTGTGTATTTGTGGTAATAGGCGCATTAAAGTCAAAAATAATTGTTGCCTGATTAGCTACAGATACATTATGTAAAACATCTTGAAACAATGCACAAGTGTATTTTACATTGCCCTCACCTTGCGGAGAAACAACATTTGGAGGTAAAAATCCTAATTCAGGATCTTCCGTTAAATCTAATGTAATTCTATCTAATGAGTGAAAACTCCAAGTAACTATTCCGGTAGCTGTATCCAATTTACCTTGTATGTTTACAATTACATCTTTTTTAGGAGATAAATCTACCAGCATTGAGAACTCCTTAGCGAAATTTTGTACACTTACGCTTGTATCGCCAAAACTAATATTACCAAAACTAAAAGTAGATAAGTCAAATTTAGTTTTATCCAATGTATCGAAAACAAAAACTTCTAATGCTGCTGCACCTGCTGTTGATTTATTTTCAAAGTAAACAGTATAATCTAAACTAGAATTTTTATTAATATAGTTAAGCTCAGTGTAACCTTGCGGACCAACAATTTCATTCGGGTCAAATGAGTTTACGCCTTTACTTTTAAGTTTGTTCTTTTTGTCCTTTTTAAATTTATTCCAACAAGCCTGATGTGTATCATAATTATCTTTTGAGTCAATTAACATTGTAGTTAATCCAACACCAATA
>JACFNJ010000384.1 GCA_019454865.1 Bacteroidia bacterium | reverse complement strand
CTGCATGTTCTAATTTTTGAGCAAAATTTAGTATTCCCAATGAAGTTGATGACAAAACATAATGTCCGGCTGAAGGTGCATTATTAATAGTAACAGTTTTTGTTGCAGTATCAATTAATACATTATTCGTAATTTTATTCCACTTTACACCAGCATTACTTGAGTAATAAACTTGCAGTGAATCCGGAATATTACCATTTAAAATTTGATTGGTGTATCTAAGTTTCAAATATTTCAATGAATCGTTGAATAACTGAGGATTGTTTCGTAAACGCCACCATTCATTAACACTTCCTGTTACTGTAGGATGTTGTTGATTACCGAAATGATCGATTAGCAACTTATTTACAAATCTATTTTTATAGTTCCTAAAAGATGCATAATACAAATTAAAATTTGATTCGGTAGTTGTATCTATTTCTTGTATTGATGTAATCTTACCGTAGTTAAAAACCTTTGATTCGCTTATACCGGATGATAATTCTAAAAATCCTTGAGGCAAAATTGTTAATGTAGCTTCTGGTTTTGCTGAAACAGAAAGAATAGGAATTATATTATTTCCGTGTAACGAAACAGAATCATCAACAATAAATTTACTTGTGGATGAGCTTGCAAAATTTCCGTTAATGGTACGTGTATTTTTTCCTACTAAGTATGTTTGAAAAACTGTAAAATTTCCATTTAGCAAAATATTACCATACGCATATAAATCTGGATAATAATTGGAAGGATGACGAATAAATGAACCCAAAATATTTAAACTACCTTTTACTGTAATTACAAATGAACCTGCTCTATCCATAAGAGTATCCAGTATGGTCAAATCATTCTCAAAAACAATATTATTACTGTAATAAGTGCTGCCTTTTAAAATTGCATTGCCTATAAAATTAACATTTTTAAGACTGAAATTTTTGTTGTTAATAGTAATTGTATCGGATGTAATTATTGATGCATTGTAAAAATCAGAGTTTGAAATTTCAAATTTATACGAATTAGTATGAAGCGTATCATAACCAAAATTTACATCTGCATTAAAAAATTTAACTTCACTCATAAGTTGCACATAACTATTGGTATCTGTAATAGCCC
>JACFNJ010000383.1:744-1093 GCA_019454865.1 Bacteroidia bacterium | reverse complement strand
CGAAGCTTGGCGCCTCCTCGCCGCTCTCGCGCGCGCGATAGATCAGGCTGTGGATGGTCTGCGCGTCATGGCAGCCTTTTGATCGCATGACGAGCGCGGCCTTGCCGGTGAAGGCGGCGAATTTCACGTCGCCGTCGACGCCTTCGGCGATGTGCCGGGCGAGCGTCGTCTTGCCCGTGCCGGCATAGCCGAACAGGCGGAAGATGCTCGGGTTGCCGTTGTTGCCGGGCTTGGCTTTCAGCCAACTGCCGACGGCGCCGAGCGCGGCATCCTGATGCGGGGTGAAAGAGGTCATCGAATCTGCAAGGGTTGCGGGATAAATTGGCCATTGAAGAAACCGAGCGCCATA
>JACFNJ010000383.1:0-734 GCA_019454865.1 Bacteroidia bacterium | reverse complement strand
GCAGCCTGTCATATAAGAGGCAATCATGGCTCACAAGATTCACGATATCGGCATTGCGAGACAGATCGGGTCCTGCCGTGACGCGCTCGAGATTGCGCCGAACCAGCACTGGCTGTTCACTTCCGGCACGTGGAAATCGGGGCGATTGCCGCGAGGATCTGAGCCAAAATCTCGTGATTTTTGTTTTCGATTTGCCGCGTTTTTCTGGCGCAAGCCGGCCCGGCTTCAGGCGCTCCTGGCTTTAGCCTCGAGCGCGGCCAGCGCGTTCTCCAGCAGTTTGCGGGTGCGCTGCGCCGCCGTCTTGTCGATCACTTCGAGATCGAGGAACAGATCGACGCCGGTCGCGTGCTCGCTGATGACATTATCGCGCTGCTCAAGCTCGCCGACGAGGCCCTCCACCACGTAAGGCACGATCTCGCGGCTGATGCCTTTCATCCGGATCGGCTCCATCGGCTTCGCGCGCACCAGGTCGCGCACCAGCGCGTAGGTTTCGTAGCTCAGCACGATGCCGCCGGGCTCGGCGGTCGATTGTAGGCGCGCGGCGAGGTTCGCCTCGGCGCCGATGATCGTGTAGTCCATGCGGTCTTCGCTGCCGAAATTGCCGACATTGCAGAAGCCGGTATTGATGCCCATGCGGGCGCGGAACGGCTGCTCGATGCCGCGCTTGCGCCATTCGGCATTAAGCTGCGTGAGCCGCCGCTGCATGTCGACCGCCATCAGGAGGCAGGCGCGGG
>JACFNJ010000382.1 GCA_019454865.1 Bacteroidia bacterium | reverse complement strand
ATGTATAAATGCCAGGTCGTGTATAACACCGATTTGTGGAATTGTAGCCGAAGGACACAAATACCCGTCAGTGCTTAAAAACAAATCAATTTTATACTTTTTTATTGCTTTTTTTATTGAAAAATGAAAGAACCAATAGTATAAAAAAGGATGCCGTGCAGGTGGAAACAGCTCAATTGGAATTACATTGTTACCAAATACAAATTCATTACTGTAAGGTCTGTCAAAGAAAAAATAAAACTCGTGTTCAGGATGCTGAATAGTAATACGCTTTAGAGTTTCATACGTAAATCTTCCAATTCCTTCCAATTTGTTTGGCAAAAGTAATCGAGCATTTACACCTATTCGCATTTTTGTAGTTAATTGAATTTTGTATGATTATAATTGTACACAAATAAACAATTTATCTTTACAGGCACATCGTATGCCCAAAAAAATATTTTCAAATGTTTTATTGCTGCTTGCAGCTAACTTACTAATTAAACCTTTTTGGATTTTAGGAATTGACCGAACTGTGCAAAATACAGTAGGAAATGAGGCTTACGGGCAATATATGGTAATTTTTAATATGACATTAATCTTTACTATGATTCTTGATTTTGGTATTAATAATTATACCAGTTCATTTATTGCTAAGCACAGGCATTTACTAAGCAAAAAGTTTGCAACATTATTCCCTTTAAAACTTGTTTTTTCAGCACTATATTTACTTCTTACTTTTTTTCTGGGATTATTTTACGGCATACCTAAGCAGCAATTGCTTTTATTATTGTTGATTGCTTTTAATCAAGTATTAGTTTTTTTTCTTACTTTTTTTCGTGCAAATATTACCGGACTTCAGTGGTTTAAAACAGAAGCATTTTTATCTGTTTTGGATAGAACATTAATGATTGCTGTTGCAGGGTCATTGCTATTACTGTTTAAAAAAGATTTTACAATAACTCAATTCATACTTGCACAAACAGTAAGTTACGTAGGGGCAGCATTAATTGCATTTATTATTTTACTCAAGCCGCTTCAAAAATTCTATATTTCATTTGATTGGAAAATGATGTTGGTGCTTATCCGAAAATCGTGGCCTTATGCTTTGCTG
>JACFNJ010000381.1 GCA_019454865.1 Bacteroidia bacterium | reverse complement strand
GATATATTGAACCCTCTCCAATTGTACGAACTTTGGAAACATCGGGATTTAACCAATTTCCATTTAATTCGATTGCCTCATTTACATTAAACAAAGTTTTATCATTCAATATATTTTTATAAGCATATTGAACATAATAAATATTGTTTGCATTCATTAAACCCGATACACGAACCCGATACAACAAATTATATTTATCAATATGATTAATTACATAGTTAAATACTTCCGGTTGCTGTTTTAATCTTTTAGGATTGATTAAAAAATGACCTGGAAATAAAGGTAAAAATTCAGAATCATGGAAAAGATAATATATTATTAATGATCTTTTCAGTGCTTCATATTCGTTTAAAATTTTACTTAACTTTTGAAACAATGGAAAAATTTTTTTTAAAATATCTTGATCGTTTGCTTGTAGTTCTTTTACCATTTCAATAATAAAACGGTTTAATCCTCCGTTATTATTAATATGATTTCTCATACCTGGATCATTCCAATATGTTTTTTCCATTAGTTCCCGTATGATCCTTGTAAACAAAGTTTGCAACTGTAATTGAGTAAACATTTATTTATTTCTCTCTTTTACCTTTACTAATTGAGTAAATCATAAAAGCACCCGCACCAATTAAGGCAATAGTTCCCCAATCCGTACCACCTACGCCGGCTTTTTCATACAATAACGATCCATCGGATTTATAAATTGAAGTATAACCTGTTTCGGGATCGTATTTTATGCTATTATAATTACCAGCAATGTTAGTTAATAGTGCTGCAAGTGGTAAAACCACCGGAGCAATAGCAGGGAAAACAACACTAACAACACCACCAATCACACCGACCGCACCCGATAAATATTGTTTCCAATCACTTGGAGCAGGTTTTGATTTAAATTTATCGTACAAATATTTAAACACCAATTCGGCATTAATGCAACCCCATTTCATAGCTTCGCTGTTTGAAGTTGTGTTTGCGTAATTTCCGTTTTTTTCTATAAAATATCTTGCTGCAAACTCTTCTAAACACCAATCCTTTAAAAACTCAAACAATAAAAGCCTTAACCATTTATCTTGCGTCCCTAATATCATTGCTTTAACCG
>JACFNJ010000109.1 GCA_019454865.1 Bacteroidia bacterium | reverse complement strand
ATTTAACAGAAACTTCATTTTCATTAATCAATACATCGTATAGCAACAAACACAATACGTTTACAGATGAAAAGTTAAACCACGAAACAGGTGTATTTTATTACCAAGTTCAGGCTACCGAAAATTTTCCGAATAGTTATACAGCATTATCCAATACGGTTGAATTAGTGCAAGCACCACTTTTGCATGTGCCGAATGCATTTACACCCAATGGCGATGGTACAAATGATACATGGAATATTGTACCGGTATTTGTAAAAGAGTATCACTTAAAAGTGTATGACCGCTGGGGAAAATTAGTATTTGAAACAACGGATAAACACAAACAAATGTCGGATAAGGATTTTAATAACGAAATATTAGCTTTGGATGCTTTTGTTTATGTAGCCACTTACACCGGATTTGAAGGAACAGTAAAACAAGTTACCGGAAATGTAACCATTTTAAAATAGCATATTGGCAATTGCTGATAAATTATATTTTTGCAGAAAATACACATCTGAAATTTTACTCAAAAAATGGCAGTTTATAAATTTAAAGTAACCTTTGAAGAATACGATGAAGTAAGTCGTGTAATTGAAATTAAATCGTCCCAAACATTTCTTGATTTTCATAAAGCAATTTTAGATGCAATTGGATTTGACCAAAAGCAAATGGCATCGTTTTATATGAGTGATGATTCATGGAGAAAAGAACAAGAAATTAGCCTAGAAGATATGTCGGATTACGAAGATGACAACAGCATTCCTATCCCTACCATGAAAGACTCCCGCTTGAGTATGTTTATAAATGATCCACACCAAAAAATTGTGTATGTTTACGATTACATGGAAATGTGGACTTTTCATATAGAATTAATAGGAATAGAAGCAAAAGAAAAGACAGGAACAAAATATCCTTTGTGTACTAAAACCATTGGTATTGCACCAAAACAACACAGCAAAGTACAAAACTTAGGCATAATAGACGAGAGTGAGTTTGATGAATTAACTAAAGGAATATTAGACAAAGCCGGTGTTGGTGCAATTAGTGATGATGAAGCAGATGAACACGGTTTGTTTGAAGATGAAAATGATGAAGATGATGAGATGGAAAATTTTGGTTTTGATGAAGAACAATACTAAAAATATATAACAATGAAAAAGCTTGTAATCATGCGCCATGCAAAAGCTCTATCCGGTGATAACTATGAATCGGATTTTGACCGTGAGCTTAGTGAAAAAGGAAAACAAGATGCTGCAGCAATGGGTAAACGTTTACAAGCAAAAAGTTTTAAACCTGATTTTATATTGTGTAGTGCTGCAAAACGTACAAACAAAACTGCTAAAATTGTAGCTACTGAATTAGGTTATGCAATAGAAAACATTGAACCCGATAGTGAACTGTATGCAGCCTCAGCACATGATGTGTTGCAAATTTTAAGGCAAATTGCAGACAAGCATAATAATGTAATTTTAATAGGGCATAATCCTACCGTTACCGGATTGGTTGGGTATTTAGGTAATTTGTGTGTTGATGGTTTATCTACATCAGGTCAGGCATGCATTAGCTTCCCTATATCCTCATGGCGATTACTTATGGCAAATAGCGGTAAGTTGGAGTGGGTTGATTCACCAAAAAGTAATTAATACATGTGGTGAAAAATAAATCTGTAATTATAACCGGAGCATCATCCGGTATAGGTGAGGCAACAGCAATTGCGTTTGCAAAACAAGGTGCAAAATTACTATTGGCAGCACGCCAGTTAGATAAACTAAATGTTGTAAAAGAAACTTGCTTAAGTAATGGTGCAGTTAGTTGCGAAGTATTGGTTTGTGATGTAAGCAAAGAAGAAGATTGTAAAAAACTAATTTCATTTTGCATAAATAAATATCAAGCCATTGATGTGTTGATTAATAATGCCGGAGTAAGTATGCGTGCTTTGTTTAATGATTGTGAGATTGACGTTATTAAAAAATTAATGGATATAAACTTTTGGGGAAGTGTGTATTGTACCAAATTTTCATTACCCTATTTACTTCAATACAAAGGCTCAATAATTACTGTATCATCTGTAGCCGGTTTGGTAGGCTTACCGGGCAGAACAGGTTATTCCGCATCGAAGTTTGCATTAGAAGGGTTTATGCAAAGCTTGCGTGTTGAGAATTTAAAAACCGGATTGCATGTTGGTATTATTTACCCGGGTTATACCGCATCCAACATTCGTAATACGGCATTAAACAGTAGCGGGGTTGCGCAAAAAGAATCTCCGTTGGATGAAAGCAAATTAATGTCGCCCATGCAAGTTGCCGATGAAATTATAAAAATGGTAAAACATCGTAAACGAAGTAAAATACTTACAGGAATTGGCAAAATATCAAAATGGTTAAGCATATTATTACCCGCAAAAAGTGATAAAGTAATTTATAATTTCGTGGCAAAAGAAAAAGATAGTCCGTTTAAATAGAAAATAAAGTAGAGCAAAAACAGAAATGATTGAGAATTTAATTAAACAAAATTTAAAAGAAACACTTGAACAATTATACAATATTCAAATAGCAGTTGAAAACATTGCATTGGAACAAACCAAACCCGACTTTGAAGGCGATTTTACGTTTGTGGTTTTTCCGTATTTAAAGCAAAGCAAAAAAGGACCGGAGCAAACAGCCAATGAAATTGGCGAGGCACTAAAACAAAAAATCAACTGCATAGCTTCGTATAATGTTATAAA
Organism: Bacteroidia bacterium; assembly: GCA_019454865.1. GTDB lineage: Bacteria > Bacteroidota > Bacteroidia > UKL13-3 > UKL13-3 > UBA6183. The sequence continues at coordinate 5,985 of JACFNJ010000109.1, read as the reverse complement.
AGGATTTTTGAATTTAGTAATTGCCGATTCATATTGGATTGATTTTTTACAAAAAAATTCGATGGTAAATAATTTTGGTTTTGCTACAAGCCAAACCAATGAAAGAATTCTTGTAGAGTACTCATCACCCAATACAAACAAGCCATTACATCTCGGTCATATACGAAATAACCTATTGGGTTATGCGGTGTCGCAATTGCTCAAATCGCAGGGGCACCAAGTGTTTACCTGTAATTTGATAAACGATAGAGGAATTCATATTTGCAAAAGTATGCTTGCCTGGATGCAATACGGTAATGGCGAAACTCCGCAAAGTAGTGGAGTAAAAGGCGATCATTTAGTAGGCAAATATTATGTACTTTTTGATAAACAATATAAAAAAGAACAAAAGGAATTAATTGAAAAAGGACTTACCGAAGAACAAGCCGAAAAGCAAGGTCCAAGTATATTGGCAGCACAAGAATTGTTAAGAAAATGGGAGGCAGGTGATGATGAAACGGTAGCAATTTGGCGCACCATGAATGGATGGGTTTACGAGGGGTTTGATGTGTCTTATAAAAAACTCGGGGTACATTTTGATAAATTTTATTATGAAAGTAATACCTACTTACTTGGAAAAGAAATAGTAGAGGAGGGGTTACAAAAAAATGTATTCTTTAAAAAACCGGATGGCAGCGTATGGATTGATTTAACTGCCGAAGGATTGGATCAGAAATTGGTTTTGCGTGCTGATGGTACAAGTGTATATATTACGCAAGACTTAGGCACAGCTGATTTAAAATATACAGATTTTAATTGCAATCAATCCATTTATGTGGTGGGAAATGAGCAAGATTATCATTTTAAAGTATTGCAATTAATTGTTCAAAAATTAGGCAGACCTTATGCAAATGGCGTATATCATTTAAGTTACGGAATGGTGGAGTTGCCTCACGGTAAAATGAAAAGCAGGGAAGGCACTGTTGTAGATGCCGATGATTTGATGGAAGAAATGATAAACCAAGCAGAAGAAACCACCAAAGCATTAGGAAAAACCGATGGTTTGACTGAAAATGAGTTGCAGCATTTATACAACATCATTGGCTTAGGTGCGCTAAAGTATTTCATGTTAAAGGTAGATCCAAAGAAAAAAATGTTGTTCAATCCGGCTGAGTCAATAGATTTTCAAGGAAACACAGGGCCATTTATACAATATACACATGCACGTATTAAGAGTGTATTACGTAATGCAAATGCTGCCGGACTGGATTTTGCCTTTAGTGAACCCGATATAAAATTAAGTAAGGTAGAAAAACAATTGGTAGTATTAATGCATAATTATCCGTTGGTTTTGGCTGATGCTGCAAAAAGCTTTAGTCCGGGTGTGTTGTGTAATTATATTTTTGATTTAGCAAAAAGCTACAACCAATTTTACCACGAACATTCGGTATTAAAAGAGGCGAATAAAAATCAGCAAGCATTTCGTTTACACATCTGTAAACTTACCGCTGATATTATTCATTCCGGATTTAAAATTTTAGGAATTCAAGTTCCTGAACGAATGTAACAGTATATGTCGCAATATAGTTCAGTCGGCAAAAATAAAGGGTTTTTCAGAGTAAGTATTGCATTAATGGCAATTCTTTTTTCAATATTGATTTCATGTTCATCGCAAAAAAATATATTAACAAAAGCAGCAAAATGTACGGAACAAGGAAACTATGATGAAGCGGCAAATTTGTATTACAACATCTTACTGCAAGATGCCGAAAATAAAGAAGCAAAAAATGGGTTACAGGCTATTGTACAAATAATATTAAATGAAAAGTTTGCTAAGTTTAGTAAATACGTAATTGAAGGAAATATAGAAGATGCATTGCAAACCTACCATTATGCAAAAGGTTATACGCAAAATGCTGAAAAAGTAGGTGTATCTGCAAAGTGGCCCGATGAGTACGATGAGGTGTATGCAGATGTGCTAAAAGAATATACCGATAAGCAATTTGACCTTGCTGTAAACCTAATGACGAATAAAAAATATGAAGCAGCAGAAAAAGTATTTGAACGTATAGCACGTTTTGATACATCGTTTAAGGATGTATCTGTATTGCGGTTGAATACTGTTTTGGAGCCAATTTATAAACAAGCAATAGCAGCATTTAACCAAAAGGAATTTAAGAATGCATATTTTTTGTTTTCAAAAATTGTTAGCTTGGATAATACGTATAAAGATGCTGCTAATTTTCAGAAATTATCCCTGCAACAAGCTACCGTAATTATAGGCGTGCTACCTGCAGGTGGCGAAAACGTGGCTAAATTTAATTTTGAAAATTTATCAAACGTAATTGCAGATGGCTTAGCACAACAAGAAGGTGCATACATTAAAATAGCAGATGCAGTTTCTTTAAAAAAAGAATTGAGCAATAGAGGTTTTTCAGCATTTACAAATTCCCAGCAAGCCATTGAAGCGGCTTCCAATACCAACTTAACGTATGCAATTATACCATGGGTGGATAGCCTTAATTACAACAAAACAACTCCAACAAATGTACAAATGGAGGCTTACGAAGAAGTAATTGAACGGATTTTAAATCCTTATACCAATACCTATTCCAGCATTAGCCGATTTAAAAAAGTAATCTATACCGATAAAAGTGAAACACAGCAAATAACAGGTCGGTTAAACCTTGTGTTGTATCATGTAAAAAACAAAGTCATATTAAAAACCGAAACCATTCCATTTGCCAAAACAGACGAATTGCACATCGCTTCATACAACGGAAACTCAGCAAATTTATACCCCGCATTACCGGATGAAAATTTTACCCCGCACGTATCGCAGGAATGGCGAAACCGTTTTGTAAACCCTCGAAAAAATTTACTTCCCTTTGCCGATTTTGTAAAACAACTACAATTGGAGTTAGCTGCTAAATCAGCATTGATTTTGAAAAAAGATTTCCAATAATCGGAAAAAATGTCTTTTGTTTTTGGGTAAATTATAATGTTTTAAGCCATTGTGGCTTGTTTTGTTTAATGGTATTTGAATTGAATACTTAGTAGTACAATCAATTTTTTAAACAACCAATTAAAATAAAACGAATATGACACTAGTAAAATTCAGACCAAATTAAACCAGAGATTTTTTTAGAGATTAAATGGTTACTTCAAACATGATGAGTTTGATTGACAGTATGTTTAACAAAACATTTCCAAAATTTGAACGCAGTGTGTTTTTTACCCCAAAAGTTGATGTGCTTGAAAAAGAAAACAGTTTTGAATTGCACATGGCACTTCCCGGTATGAAAAAAGAAGAAATAAACATTGAAGTAAATGGAGAGCAAATTTCAATTACCGGTGAGCGCAAAATGCGTGAAACCAAAGAAGGTGAGAAAATGCACATGGTAGAAAACTATTACGGTAAGTTTTCAAGAACCTTTACCTTACCCGAAAATGTAAACAAACAGGCAATTGAAGCAGCATTTGCTGATGGAGTGCTTACACTTCAATTACCTAAAGTAGAGGTAAAAGAAACCAAAAATACAATTACAGTAAAATAAAAAACAGGGGTGTTTTTCATATAATGTAAATTACAAATTGCCGCTTTAATCAAGCGGCTTTTGTATTTATGGGCTTTTCATTGTCAAATAGGATAGGGGATATTAATCATTGAATCGAATGCTTTTTTGTTGAAAAACTTGGTCTTGATAATTTATATTTTAGTAATATTACAATAAAAGAAAATAACCTTTTATAATTCAAATTTTGAAATAAAGTATCATTTTAATAGTCTGACGTTCCCATTTGCCTTACGCTCGTTTGCCGGCTGAGTGACGAAAATTTATCAACCAAGCTAAAAAGTAAAAGCGGAATGAAATACTGAATTTTAGCGATTTAACGGTAATAAAGTAAGACAGCTGTTACCGGTAGGTGTTAGTCTCATAGATAACTACTTATTGTGTCGGTCATCTCTGGTATTTTATGTTCAATACCTTTTTCAATAGCCTTACTTGCCATTTTACCAATCCAAGTCATGAGTTGTTTACTAACTGATGCGCCTGTTTTTTTCTTTTTAATTAAGATTTCTTCTAAATCCTTAGTGTCGCTTTTTTCGAAACCTAAAGCAACAATCTTGTCAATTATTTTTTTAATGTCTTCATTATAATTTATGGTAGTGTCTTTCTGAGATATACTTTCTCCAATTCCCAAGTTTGAACCTATCACATTCCCGTGTATGGTTGTCTGTATTGTTTTGGTAGTTTCATTCTTTTCCGTCATAAAGTCAAGTTGTTGGTCAAGTTGAGGATAGTTTTTGTTTATTTGAATTAGTCTGTCAATTAAGGCATCTTGTGTCCTAGAATATATGTTTTGAAATAAATTAGTCGGAAAAGCCCACCATGCACTTTCTAAGAACCATCCGTTGTCATTTGAGGCATTCGTATTTTCCCAAAGAAGTCTCAATTGTTCTTGTGAAAAAATAATGCAAATTTCGCCATTGCTACCGTCAGCCTTGTTGATCAAATTTTCAATTTCAACTATTGACATAACTATTTTACGCTCATTAAAATTCAATCCTATTTCTTTATTAATTTCCGAAAAGTTCAATGGCAATACAATAAACTGCCCATCGAATTTTTTACGATAGTTGGCTTTAGGAGTTCCAACTAATGTTCGGTAATCTGGAGCATTATCCCATGTATAACCTTCTAGCTCGAGTTTAATAAATTCAGCTAATGAATTGTCTTCATGAATGCTAAAAATCGCCTTGCTCATTTTCAAAGCTGTCGATACAGATGTCTTACCTGATGTTAGGTCTGCAATTAATTTTTTTATCATAATGTTATTTTAAAATTGCCTCTAACAGCAACCTATGAAAAAACTCTTAGTAATTAACACAAGCTGTTTGTTATTTATGAAGTGAAAATACAAATAGAAACTGAACTATCAATAGGTTTGTGTATGTTAGTAATAACAATTTTAAACAAGTTTTTTGGCATTACAAAACATGGGAGGTTTTACCAAGATAATTATTTTAAAAATATTGCCTGATTGGTTTGGTTTTTTGCACTGTTCATGTTAACGGTAGTTTTTATTGAATAGTTAGGTTTATTTTTCGCCCAAGTCCAATTTCAATAAGTTTATAGAGGGTTGAAAGTTGTATGTCGCTGTGTCCGTTTTCAATCCTTGATATGAAACTTTTTTTCGCACCAATTTTTTCAGCAAGTTGTTCTTGGGTCAGTTGTGCTAGTTTACGCTCTTCTTTAATCAGTTCGCCAATAGCAAACGACTTTGCTCTAATTTCAAATTCGGTGCGTTTTTCAGTCCCAATTTTCCCATATCTTTTGTCAAGGTGTTGGGAAAAAGTCTTGATGTTTTTATTTTTTGTTTTCATTGTTACTCCTTTTTTGTTCGTTAAAATATTCTTGCATTATTTTTTCAGCTTTTTCTAATTCCTTGCTTGGTGTTTTCTGTGTCTTTTTTTGAAACCCGTTAAAAAGTACAATTAAGTTCCCTTTGTCGAAGCAACAAAAAATCCGATAGATGTTGCTTTCATATTCAATTCTGATTTCAAAAAGCCCTTTTACACCTTCAATGTTTTTGAAAAATTTTGTCGGGATACGTTCGATAATCGTAAACATAAAAAGCACTTCATCTATTTTGTTCTTAACTTTTTGGGTTAGCGGTTCAAAAAAGTTATCGAAGTAGTCTTTGTAAAATATAATTTCTCTGACTGCATCCATTTTGCAAAGTTAACTAATAATGGAACAATGTACAAGTTGTCAGTAAAGTTTTGTTGCTGATTTTTGGGGTAGGGTGTTGATTTTAAATTTAACCCAACAGCAACCTATGAAAAAACTCTTAGTAATTAGCACAAGCTGTTTCTTCTTTATGAAATAAAAACAAAGTAATACAATTGTTTGTGAATGCCAAAAGTATCTCTTAAAAGTCTTACATATTCTGATACGTTAAGTGAATTTGCATTTTTCTTATAGGCAATGATTTGGCTTA
>JACFNJ010000108.1:586-8725 GCA_019454865.1 Bacteroidia bacterium | reverse complement strand
AAAGGGGATTGCTTTTTTCCAATTTTAACGGTTTATACACCCAATGGAAAAATCTTAGATAAAAAAATATTAAGTATAGATACCTGTGAAAATGTTTGTGGAAGCATTTGTCAAAAGGTTTTTAAGATTGATACAGATTATACTTTTTATGTAGCCGATACTATTTTACGTTTTACTTGTGATGATGTAGGACATGAAATACCAGGAACTTTAAACTATTATGTAAATTATGTTACCGGTGCGCTTTTACCAAGTGGCATAATTAACATGACTGATAAACAAAAAAAGGATTTAAACTATAAACCAGGAATTGAAGATTTAAAAATAGAATAACCTAAGAGAGCTAAATATTAGTGAAATTGAGGAATTTTAAAGTAAGGCATGAACTTCTGTAGTCAAAACTTTAATATGGGTAATCAAGTAAGCTACCATTCTTCCAAATATTACACATTATAATATTTATAAACTTTACTCGTAACGCAGTGCTTCAATGGGGTCGAGTTTTGAAGCTTTTACTGCAGGATAATATCCGGAAACAACTCCAACCAAAACACATATACTTAATCCTAAAATCATCCAAAACCAAGGCACAATAAAGCCGCCACCCATCGGAATACTAACTAAGTTGCCAAAAATAATTCCAAGTATTATCCCTCCTACTCCACCAAACTGACATATAATAATTGCTTCCCACAAAAACTGCCGTTTTATTTCCTTGGTTGTAGCTCCAATTGCTTTGCGTATTCCTATTTCGCGTGTACGTTCTGTAACAGATACCAGCATTATATTCATCAACCCGATAGCAGCACCCAATAGTGTAATAAATGCAATAATTGCAGCAGCAATTGTTATATAACTCATTATATCTTTGGTATCTTCAATAATGTTGTCGCTTTTCATTATTTCAAAATTATCGGGTGCATAAACTGATAATTTACGCACGTTTCTAAACGTAGATATTGCTTCGTCAACTGCATTATCCATTTGCGAAACATCATTTACTGAAACACTAATCACAAAGGATTGATTGGATTTGCTAAAATTTTGCATAGCACTTTTTACCGGCACAATTACTAATCTATCACCACCAAACCCCATTGCCGAACCTTTAGATAATAATGTTCCAATAACACGGTACTTTGCGCTCCCAACATAGATGGATTGCCCAATAGGGTCGGTAGTTTTAAATAATTTATTCTTTAACTCAGTGCCTATTATGGCAACATTTTGTGCAGTTTCAATTTCATTATGTGAAAAGTTTCTTCCATGTTGTATGGCATAGCCTGCAGATAGCAAATAATCTTCATCTCCTCCCATTACCATTACATTTGGGTCGGTTTTAAGGTTATTAAATTTTACCGTACTGCCAAAGCTTGCATTCATGTTTACAGAAACTACTGCATTAGCAGAGTAATTTCGCTTAAATGTACTTGCCTCGTAAAAAGAAATAAATTTATTGTTTGAGTTGTTTTGTTTTTTACCCCCAAAATGAATTCCGGAGTTTTTGTTTTTAATTGAAAAACTGTTGGCTCCCATGGATGAAAAATTAGAAACAATGGAAGCTTTCATTCCATCAATAGCAGATAAAATGCCAACTAATGCCATGATACCAATTGAAATAATAAGTGCAGTAATTACAGCACGTAGTTTATTTCCTGTAATGCTTTGAATAGAAAGTTGTATGGTATCGTATGGTTTCAAAGCGTTATGTTAGGCTTATGGTTTTGGTTTCTCTACAAATGTAAATCCTTTTCGGTTTTCTTCTTCTACATAATCAATTTGCATCCCCGAAAAAAAGAATACTTCCCCAGGGCTATATATAACTTCAATGCCTTGTATTGTAGCTTTTTTATCTTTAAAGTTTGATGCATCAAAACCAATTAAAAGGCGTTTGTTTGTTTCGTTCTTTTGTCGGATACCTACACGCAAGTAGTGGTCGGCAGGTATTTGTAATGTTTGTTTGTATTTTAAAATAGCTGCAATAGCAGCCGGTGTAAACGTTATAATATCCATAAATACAACGCAAATATGCACTAATAAAACGAGAGGTAAAACAAAATTTCAGGAATTAAAACGGACTTTCTTTGTACTCATCTTCATCGGAGTTCATATCATTAAGCCTACTGCTGCGAGTAATAGTCCCGGAAGTGTTGTACCCTCCTTCTTCGTTACTATAATATGAATTAGTGAAAGATGTATTTGAAAAATCATTCGACTCCATATCGGTAAATTTTGTATAATCCTTTATAAATCGTAAATCAACTTTACCTAAAGAACCATTACGATGTTTAGCTATATGCAATTCAGCCAAACCTAAGGTAGATGCACCTTCTTCGGTTTGAGTAATATTATAATACTCCGGACGGTAAATAAACATTACCATATCGGCATCTTGCTCAATAGAACCCGATTCACGCAAATCTGACAACATTGGGATAGCGGAAACTCCTCGCTTTTCGGATGCACGACTTAATTGTGCCAATGCAATTATTGGAATATCCAATTCTTTGGCTAATGCTTTTAAAGCACGTGATATTGAACTTACTTCTTGCTCACGATTACCATTTTTGTTATTTCCTTCATCTCCGCGCATCAATTGTAAGTAATCAATAATTATCATTTCAATATTACTCTGTTCTTTTAATCTTCTGCTTTTATTTCGCAGTTCATTAATGCTAAGAGCAGGTGTATCATCAACAAAAATAGGCGCTGTACTAAGTCGGGCAATTTTGGTATTTAGTTGTTCCCATTCGTGTGGAGCAAGTCCGCCACGTTTAAGTTTTTCGCCTGATATTTCCGCTTCACCACTAATCATACGGGTTACAAGCTGCTTATTACTCATCTCTAATGAGAAAACAGCAATAGCTCGTGGTTTTTCAGATGTTAACGAAGCATTGCGTGCTATGGAAAGTACCATTGCCGTTTTACCCATACCCGGACGAGCAGCAAGTATTATCAAATCACTTTTCTGAAAACCGGAAGTAAAGCTATCCAACTTGGTAAATCCGGAAGGTATTCCGGTTAATCCGCCTTCTACTTCTCTTAATGCTTCAATATCGCGGATGGTTTCTTTTACTACTTGGTTTATTTGTTTGTAATCGCGTTTAATATTGCCTTGTGAGATATGAAAAATTTCTTTTTGGGCTTCATCCAATAAATCAAAAGCATCTGCATTTTCTTCGTAGGATTTGGTTTGGATTTCGCCAGCTACACGTATAAGTTCACGTTGTATAAATTTTTGTGCTACAATACGTGCGTGGTATTCAATATTTGCTGCTGAAGCTACACGATTAGTTAAACTGGTAATATAATACGCTCCTCCTGATATTTCTAATTTTCCGTTTTTTCTAAGTTCTTCGGTTACGGTAAGTATATCAATAGGCTGGGCTTTACCATACAATTGCATAATTGCGTCAAATATGTTCTTATTTGCATCCGTATAAAAACTCTCCGGCTTCAATATATCCGATACTACGGTAATGGCATTTTTTTCAAGCATTAGTGCACCAAGAACAGCTTCTTCCATTTCAATTGCTTGCGGAGGCAATTTGCCTAACTCTTTATGCACCAAGTTGTCTTGCTTTCTTAACCCTGTTTTTTTTCTAATTTCAGCCATTATGTAATTTTATCTATCTATTTATATAAAGTATTTTTTATTGTTCCCAAAGCTAATTGCTTATTCTCTATTATTTAAGTGCAACTACTCAAATAATAGTTTTACACCTTATTTTTTCAGATGTTGGTGTTGTGTGAACAATGTTTAAATTTACACTTAACAGCTTGATGTTTAATTTCATTTTATCAACAGGCGGTAAATAACTTTGCATCAATCTTCCGTTAAATAACTCATTTTGTGTATTGGTATTATTCATTGACTTTCGTACTACTTTTTATTATAAACACCTAAATGATAAAAGTTATTCTTTACAAATAGCAAAGTTTAATTTATAAATGGGTACAAATAGTTGAAATCTTATTTATTTTGTAACAATAAATACTACTTAAATACTGCATATTTGTGAGGTTTATTTCAATTGCATGCGTTATATTTTCGTATTAAGTATATTAATTTTTACAAGTGCAGGTGCACAGGTTACCTTTGAACAAAAAGCAACAGATGTAGGTCGATTAAAATTAGCATTGAGTAATGCAGGCACCATTGGCAGACCAACAGTAAGCAAAAGCACACAAGGATTACCAAGCATGGCATTTCCACAAAAAGGAAATGAACACTTATTTGAATCGGGAATATGGATTGGTGCAAAAGTAAATAATCAGGTATTGGTATCAACCAGTGCTTCTGATGCTACAAGCGGTTACTCCACCGGAGGTTCAGGATTTGAATTTTCGCCTTTATCGCCAATAACCGAACGTTCAAAAAACACATCCAGCCCCATGTTTTCAGCATCAGCTGTTTCGCACCAAGATTTTGTAATGTATTTTTCCGATTCGGCTACAACAGTACCGGGAACAACTTTACCCATTAATGGACATTCAAACCCTTTATACGCATCGGTAAAATTAGAAACTTATGCATGGAATTATGCTTTTGCCGATTTTTTTGTGATATGCAATTACACCATTACAAACAACAGCACAAATAGATGGGATAGTGTATGGGTAGGACAATGGAGTGATTTGGTTGTAAAAAATGTGTATGTAACTCGCCAAACGGGTTCCAATTTTTTTAACAAAGGACGCAACGGAGTAGATTATAAAAACAAAGCAATTTACGCATGGTTGGCTGATAAAAGTGCCGATGATATTGAATACATAAACTCCTATGGGGCAATACAATTTCTTGGAATTGATTACCGAGGACTGTTTTTTAATCCCGAAAAACCGGATACATTTATAAATAGCGGATTGCCTGCACCACGCTTAAACTATAATTTTTGGAATTTTAGTACTTCCGGTGATGGTGTTCCACCATGGAAAACGCCAACATCCGAACAAGACCGATACGACAGGTTAAAAACAAATACGGATTCAGTAAAAATATTTGGTGATAATGGACCTTCCAATGGCATTGCAAACAATTGGATTCAATTGTTATCTGCCGGTCCATTAATAAGTGTTGAGCCTGGTGAAAGCTTTACCTATACGGTAGCGTTTGTGGCTGCTAATCGAATAGAAGATGGCTCACCAATAGTAAGAAACGGGAAAGTTTCTACACCTGCAACACGCGAACAATTAACCTCACACTTTGTACGTGCACGAGCTACATATTTAGGTGAAGACGTGAATGAAGACGGTAAGTACCGACCGGAAAATGATGTAAACGGAAACGGCAAATTAGATAGATACATTTTACCCGAACCACCAAAGACACCTAAAACTAAAATTATTAGTAAAGAAGGCAAAGTGGAAATATACTGGGACAACTCATCAATGGAATCTATTGATCCGGTATCACGTAAAAAAGACTTTGAAGGATACCGATTGTATCGTACAAACCCCGGTGATGATTTAAGCGGAAACTTATTAGACAAGAAGAACCTGATTGCACAATGGGATTCAGCCGGAAATGACATTGGATACAATAATGGATTTGCAGCAATTACACTTAATACACCAATTACATTTGAAGGAGATTCCACTACATATACGCATAAGTATGAAATGAGTGGCTTACAATCGGGATGGCAGTATCTATTTATATTAACCGCATTTGATAAAGGTAATGTAGAATTGAATATTGAATCATTAGAATCATCCTATTTAGAGAATGCATTTAGTGTATTTACCGGTGCAAATGCACAAGCAATTACCGAAAATGGGAATAATCGTGTTGGAGTTTATCCTAACCCATATTATGGAACAGCAGCCTGGGATGGAAATACATCAAGAAGCAAAAAAATATATTTTACTAATCTTCCTGCAAAATGCACTATTAATATTTACACAAGCAGTGGCGATTTGGTTGCTAACCTAAGACATGATGCAAGCACATACACTGGAGAAGACTCCCAATGGTTTGACCGCTATGGGCAAACAGGAAAAAAGATTTTTAGTGGTGGCGAGCACGCTTGGGATATACTATCTAATACCAAAGGAGCAATTAGTTCGGGCGTGTATTTGGTTGTAGTAAAAGATGAAACTACAGGCAACGTAGATATTGGAAAATTTGCAATAATTAAATAAACCATAATAAAAAAATGAAAAAACAACTACTGACATTCGCTTTCTTAACATTCGGGTTAATGTTAAAAGCACAAAGTCCGTACCCAATCATCCCAATTGATTCGGTGCAATTTGTTAATCAAGCCAAGCTTGAAACCCCAAGTGAAAATACTTTTCCGGATTGGATTACCCCCTATTTTCATGACAGCACATACCGTGATACGGTTCGTTTTGAAGGTGTGGTAATTAGTAATCCTAAAACGTATGGACTTTCAACAAGCAGAAAGGCAGCATACATCCAACGTATTGGTGGTGGTCCATGGAGTGGTGTTTTAGTAATGTGTGATCCGGCAGGAATAACACCTGCAATAACTTTAAATGACCTAAAAACTGAAACAAAATTTTACGATAATTTTGTTCCGGGAAAATATGTACGTGTAACCGGAGTTATTCGCAATTTCCAAGGCGAAACACAAGTTTCATTAGTGCGTGATAATCCGGAATATAGTAATGCTGTTCAACAATTATCCTTTAATGACACAACAATTACTTGGACAGAAATTCCAGCAAATGAATTGATGAGTGGCAATCCAAATACCGGATGGGTTCAACAAAAACACAAAGCTGAACGTTGGGAAGGAACACCAGTTGTAATTAAAGATGTAACCGTTTATTCAGTAAGCACCTTTGGAAGCGGTGGTACAAGAAGCGATTGGAGTGTAATAGACGATTATGGAAATGTTATTTCTATTCGCGACATGTCATCACATTTAAGAAGAGATGGTTTTGGTGATTCAACCGGATTAAATGCAAATGACCCTTCACGTTTTACACCTCCACCAGTAGGAACCCGCTTAGAGTTTATTCGTGGTATAGTAACGGAATATAGTGTATCCGGTGTTCAACGTTATGGTATTGCCCCTTTATACCAAACCGATTATAAAATATGTACATCGTGCCCTCCATCAATAAAATACATTGACCGCTCACCACTTGTAGCAACTGTTAATGATACGCTTGCATTTACTTTTGAAATTACAACCGGTGATACTACGTTAAAAAGCCAATATTTATACTTTAAAAAACCGGGTTCAAGCACAATTGATTCCGTAGCAATGACCTCACGCCCATCATATCCTAATCAATACATCGGTAAAGTAGCAGCTCCATTTTATGCCGGTGTATTTACATATTGGGCACATGCTACTGATAAAAAAGATCGTGGTACGTTTTTCCCTGATCCGTTAACATTAGGTAGAAGCATTATGATTACTTATAATGGAGTAAATAATATTAGAATATTACAATTTTCAAATGCAACTAATGGTGCTACAATTTGGGATGGAGACTCTTTGTTAAACATAAGCGTAAAAGGAGTAATTACTACTAACGATAAATTTGGAAGTGTTATTACCATGCAAGATGGACAAGGTGTTAATTCAGCAATTTTTGTTCATAGCAATAGTAACTACGGTACCGATACTTTACTTGCCGGTGACTCCATTGAAATAACCAGTGCTAAAGTGCGCGAAAATTTTAATGTTACAACGTTATATAGTGTAAAGTACAATTTATTAAAACGTGGTGCAGAAATGCCTACAATGGAAACTACCTTATCAATTGATTCGTTTATAAACAATAAAATAGCTTATGCACGTCCTTATGAAGGTGTATTAATGCGCTTTGATTCCGTAAAAGTAATTAGTGAAAATCCGGATGGACCATCAAATGATTACCAAGAATTTTCGGTTTATCCGAAAGATGGCAGTCCGGCATTGGGTTTACGTGTTGATGATTTAAGCGCAAACTTTAAAGGATTAAATACAATTGTAAAAGCAGGTATGATAATGGGCTTTATACAAGGTCCGATGTACTATGCAAATGGTAATTTCAAATTAATTCCTCGCAATTTTGGCGATATTGATTTGAGTGGTATAGATACCATTCCTCCTGTAATTACTGTTTTGGGTAATAATCCGGATACAATTAACAAAAACCAAGCTTATACGGATGCAG